>CALXSB010000122.1 GCA_944391005.1 uncultured Rickettsiales bacterium
AATCAAACTTTTTTAAAGAGAGGAGGGATACAATTTATGAAAAATGAAAAAATAAAAAATGAAATGTTGGAAAAAATATTTTTAGCAAGAGAAGAAAAAATTGATAATATATTAAAAAGTTCTATAAAAAAAATTAATAAAAAACTAATTAATACTAATAAAGATGAAATATTAAAAAAATATAATGATAAAGAACTTTTTAATTTATTTGAAAATATTTAAGAAAATTATAATATAAAAATATCTTATTTAAATGAAAAAATTTATGAACAAGGTTTTATAGATGGAGTTAATTTAATAATTGAATGTTTAAATAAATAAAAATTAAATATTATTTATAGCTTGGAGTAAAAAAATAATTACTTCAAGCTATTTAAAATAAATAAAAAAATCTTTATTTAGGGTTGTCAAAATAAAAAAAGTATGTTATAGTAATAGTGCACGATTTGAAAGTACAAAAAAATTAAAATATTAAAATTAATTTATTCATTAAGTCAATTAATTTATATCAAAACGGATTCTATATTCTTTAAAAAGAATAATCAAAAAGTAGAAAATATTAAACGAAAGGAGCGAATTGTAATTAAATTTATTTTATCAAAAGCACTATAAAATTGTGTAAAAAATATAGATAATTACAATAGGAGGTATTTTAATGGAAAAACAAATTTTAGATATTTTAATAGATATGAAGTCAGACATGAAAATTATGAAAGAAGATATGGCTGAAATTAAAGTAAATGTTGCACAAAATACAAAAGACATAGCACAAAATACCAAAGATATAGCAAAAATGAAAAAAAATATAGATAAAATGCAAAAAGATATAGATAAAAATACACAAGATATAGCAAAAATGCAAAAAGACATAAACAAAAATACACGAGATATTGAAAAAAATACAAATGATATAAATGGAATAAAATATGAACTAAAAAGACATGGAGAATTAATAGAAAAATTAGAAAAATAAAGAAGAATTGACAGTTTAAATATCACCAAAATACTAGAAGTTCAAGTTAAAGGAACATATAGTGTATAAAAATTTTGACAAAACCTATATAATTTGTTATTATAAAGCAAGTTATATATTTTTTTTATATAAAAACCAAGAAAGGAAGGATATTAAATAATGGATAAAATAATAAGCAAAATAGCAGAAGAATTACAAATAAAACCATCACAAGTAGAAAGTGCAGTAAATCTAATAGATGACGGAAACACAATACCATTTATTGCAAGGTACAGAAAAGAAGCAACAGGTGGATTAAGTGACGAGCAATTAAGAATATTAGGAGAAAGACTAGCATATTTAAGAAACTTAGAAGAAAGAAAAAATGAAGTAATAAAATCAATAGATGAGCAAGGAAAATTAACTGATGAAATAGTAAAAGCCGTAGCAATAGCACAAACACTTGCAGATGTAGAAGATATATATAGACCATACAAACAAAAGAAAAAAACAAGAGCAACGGTTGCAAAAGCGAAAGGATTAGAGCCATTAGCAGAAATAATAATAAAACAAGAAGAAAAGACGCCAATTGAAGAAATTGCAAAACAATATATAAATATAGATAAATTATCAGATGAAGACAAAAAGAATAAAGATAAGGTTGTAGCTACAGCTGAAGATGCAATTAATGGAGCTTTAGATATAATTGCAGAAGATATCTCAGATAATGCAGAATATAGGAAAAAAATAAAAAAAATATGCTATAGAGAAGGAGTTATAGTGACAAAAGCTACAAACGAAGATGAAAAATCAAATTATGAAATGTATTATGATTATAAAGAAGTAGTATCTAGAATTCCAAGTCATAGAATCCTTGCAATTAATAGGGGAGAAAAAGAAGAATTTTTAAAAGTTAAAATAGAAAAAAATGAAGAAAAAATTCTGTCAATTATGGAAAGAGATATCATAAAGGGAAATACACAGTTTACAGATATGTTAAAAGAAACAATTTTAGATAGTTTTAAAAGACTAATAGAACCATCTATTGATAGAGAAATAAGGTCAGATTTAACAGAAAAGGCAGAAGATAAAGCTATAAAAGTATTTGGAAAAAATGCTAAACAATTACTCCTAGGGGCACCGATAAAAGGTAAAACAGTAATGGGATTTGACCCTGCATATAGAACAGGTTGCAAAATAGCAGTAATAGATGAAACAGGAAAAGTTTTAGATTATACTACAGTATATCCAACTGAACCACAAAATGATGTAGAAGGATCAAAAAAAGAATTAATTAAATTAATTAAAAAAGACGATGTTGATATGATTGCAATCGGAAATGGTACGGCATCACGTGAATCAGAGATGTTCGTATCAGATTTAATTAAAGAAGTAGATAAAGATATAAATTATGCAATAGTTAGTGAAGCTGGAGCATCAGTATATTCTGCATCAAAACTTGCAACTGAAGAATATCCTGATATAAATGTATCTATAAGAGGTGCAATTTCTATTGCAAGACGTTTGCAAGATCCTTTAGCAGAGCTTGTTAAAATTGACCCAAAAGCCATAGGCGTAGGGCAATATCAACATGATGTTAATCAAAAGAAATTAAATGAAAGTTTAACAGGAGTTGTTGAAGATGCAGTAAATAAAGTTGGAGTAGATGTAAATACTGCAACACCATCACTGTTATCTTATGTTTCAGGTATAAATTCTTCTATTGCTAAAAATATAGTTAAATATAGAGATGAAAATGGAAAATTAAAAAATAGAAAACAATTACTTAAAGTTCCTAAACTAGGGAAAGTAGCTTTTGAACAATGTGCTGGATTCCTTAGAATTACAGATGGTGATAATCCTTTAGAAATTACAGCAGTTCATCCTGAAAGTTATGAAGTGACTGAAAAATTATTAAATAATATTGGTTTTAATAAAGATGATTTAAAGGAAAAAGATAAGGTAAATGAAATTAGAGAAAAGATGAAAACAGTAGATATTAATAAAACAGCTAAAGAATTAAATGTAGGGGAAATGACTCTAAAAGATATTATTGATGAACTTTCAAAACCAGGTAGAGACCCTAGGGATGAAATGCCTAAGCCTATTCTTAGACAAGATGTTCTAAAATTTGAGGATTTAAAAGAAGGTATGATTTTAACTGGTACTGTTAGAAATGTTATTGATTTTGGAGCTTTTGTTGATATTGGTGTGAAATATGATGGTTTAGTTCATATTTCAGAGTTAAGTGATAAATATATTAAAAATCCATCTGATGTGGTTTCTGTTGGAGATGTTGTTAAAGTTAAAGTTATTAGTATTGATTCTGATAGAAAAAAAGTTGGATTAAGTATGAAAGGTGTATAAATGTTAAATTGGGAGTGTCAGTGGGGACGTGTTTTTTTGACAATAAATTGTCAAAAAAACACGTCCCCACTGACACTCCCCAATTTTTATATTATCTATATTTTTCCTGTATTTCCTTAATAGAATTATAATCATTTTTTAATATATCTAAAAATACATCAGCTAAATTAGGGTCAAATTGAGTACCTTTATTTTTTTCAAATTCACTAATTACAGTATCAATTGAAAGAGAATCTCGATAAACTCTTTTAGAAGTCATAGCATCAAAAGCATCTGCTACAGCTGTGATCCTAGCTAAATAAGGAGTTTCTTCGCCTTTAAGTTGGCTAGGATATCCTTTACCATCATATCTTTCATGATGATGTTTTACAATTGGTAAAATATCTTGAAAAATAGATGCGGTTGATAAAATGTGAGCACCAATTGTAGGATGATTTTTTATTTCTGAATATTCATCATCTGTAAGTTTATCATTTTTTTGTAAAATACTATCAGGAACTCCTATTTTACCTATATCATGGAATAAACCACCTATACGCAATTTTCGTATATCTTCATCATTTAATTTTAATTTCTGGCCAATTAATACTGAGAATTCAGATACTCTATCAGAATGACCTCTTGTATATGTATCTTTTGCCTCAACTGTATATCTAAGAGTTTGTATAGTCTCCATATAGGCTTGCTCTAGCTTGTCATATGTTTCTGATAATTCTAGATTTATTTTTTTGATTTGATTCATTTGCTCTACTGATTTTATACCAGATTCTATAAGTAAAAGTAATTGGTCAAATTTATCACTTTTTTCACAATATCCTTGTATGTCAAGACGTTTTATTGTTTCTAATGGAGGTGCTAAATCCTTATGTCCTGTCAATAAAATTATATATAAATCTTTATTAAATTTACGGATTTCTTCTACTACTTGATCTCCATGTAGTGGTGTCATGATGAAATCTAGTAATAATAAATCAAAATGTTCACTACGTATTCTTTCTATTGCCTCAGATGGATCTGTTATTCCTGTAAACGAATATCCAGAACGTTTCAGAAAGATTGATAATGAATCTACAATTCCTATCTCATCATCAACAGCTAATATTTTATATTGACTATTAGATGTATTATTTTTTTCATTTGTACTTTGATTTGCTATGTTTCCTAATCTCATAAAACATACCTCCTTAAAGTTACCATTATTATAATAATAATTTTTATAAAAATCAACAATTTTTGACAATTTTTAAGAAGCATTACCAACATTCATTGGTATAATAATATTGAATGTAGTACCTTGACCAGGTTTAGTTTCAAATGTAATATTTCCGTTAAAATGAGCTTTAATATTTGAATAAGACATATAAAGTCCAAGTCCAGTACCATTTTTCCCTTTAGTAGTAACCATTTCCTTAAATAATTTATCTTTAACCATTTTAGGGAGTCCTGGTCCATAATCTTTAATACTTATAATTATGTTATTATCTTGTTTTGAAGCTGTTAGGTCGATTTCTTTTTCAGGTGTTCCATTATATGCTTGTATAGAATTTGAAATCATATTATTG
>CALXSB010000123.1 GCA_944391005.1 uncultured Rickettsiales bacterium
ACCAACTAGGAACTGTTGAAATAGCTCTATCAAATGTTAATTGCTTTACTTTTTTATCATCAAAATTCATCTTATATATATTTGAAATTCCACCTTTAGTTGCAGAAAAAACAACTTCATTTGTGCCATTTGGGTTAAAATTTGGAGCATAGGTCATTTCACCAATATCACTTATTAATTCCAATTTGTTTGATTGTAAATTTAATTTATATAATTGAGCCTTATCATTCTTATATTCTAAATATATAATTTCATTTTTATCATACTTTGAAAATACGGGGGTTAAAACCAAGTTTTTACCATCTGTTATATATTTTAAATTACTTCCATCAAAATCAACCATAGCTATTCTTTTTTTTCTATTTTTAATTTTTCCTGTTTCAGATATAAAAATAATTTTACTATCAAAATGTCCAGACGTTTCTCCAGTTAGAAATTCATATATATTATTTGCTATACTATCTCCAACCCTTTTCCAATTTGTTTCATTAACGATATAATATTTTCCAAATAATTCTCTTTGATCTAAAATATCCCACAATCTAAGTTTAAGTTCTATTGCACCATCTTTATTGTTTTCTAAATAGCCACTTAATACAGCTTCATAATTTGTATTAATGTATTTTTCAACAACTAAATTATTTAAATCACTATTTGATAAATTTTTAACATTATTATCATATACTGTATTTTCCATTTCATCAACATTAAATAGCCCTGTTGTATTTAAATCATTTTTTACAACATTTAGTATTTTATTTACTAGAGAGGTATTTTTTCCGTTTTTATCTAAATAATCTATTTTCTCAAATGCAACATTTATTTTTCTTGAATCTTTATTATCAATATCAATTGTCAAGTCATTTGCTGCAAAAGCAGTATTAATAATTGTTAATAATATAATTATATAATAAAATATCCTTTTCATAATTTACTCCAAATTATTACTATCAAAAATGAATGTCATTTGTCTCCAAGATCTGTATTTAGCTGCAGGCAATCCTCTAAGCGGACTGCAAAAAACTAAAGCAGATTTAGCATTGTCCAAAGCTATATTAAAATCTTTTTCGTTTACATCATTTGAAATTTTGTTTACAGCTATGTCATTCATATTTATAATTCCATCTCTAGCTACTTTTATAGTAAGACCAACTATTGCTTTACTATCCTTTTTACTTCTTAAAATTGCCATTTTATAGCAACCCTTAATCTGCCTTTGAATATTTCTTTTTTCTCTTAAAGAAAGCATGTATTTATTTTCTATTTGACTATTAGCTTCAATTTCCTTTAATTTTTTATAATCTTCTTCGCTAAATATTTGATCTTCAGACAATCCCTTATATTTATCATCAATTGCATTATCAGCCATTGAAATTTCTGTAATAATTTCGTCTATATTTATATTATAATCTTCCTCAGAATATTTTTTATTTTCTTCCTTTTTATTGTCGGAATATTCTATTATAGCAACATATTCTTCTTTATTTTCTGTTTGCTTTTTTTCCTCTTTTTTTTCTTCTTTTTTATTTTTTACAACAAGAGGTTTTTGAGATACCTTTATAACATCCTCTATCTTTTGTGTCTTTTTTATAGCTTCAACATCAACATTCGGAACTATTCCGTTTTCCCTCATTTTTTGCCTCAATTCTTCCCTTTTTAATCTATTTTCTATCAACCTTCTTTTTTCTTCGGTGTTAACTTTATCTTCTGCAACATATACTGGAGTATAATAATATGAAAATTCATTTTCAACTGCCTCAATATTTATATTTTCTTGTTGCGATTTTTCGTAATTTTTCCTCTTTTTTGCTAATTCTGGTAATTTTCTGTATAGTGCATCTCTTTTTTCTTCAGCTTCCTTAAGCCTTTTTATTTTGTTATATAATTCAACTTTTTCATCTATTGACAAATTTTTAACTCTATCATCCTCATTTTTTGTCTTTATATTATCAATATCTTCTATCGTGTTTTCATTCAAAAAACTTATTGTAAGCGGTGCGACCTTTTCTGTTATTACAACACTCTTATCAACTTCAATTGTAGTCAAAAATAGTAATGCTATGAACATTATATGAAAAAAAATGGAATATAATAAATTTCTTAACATAACAAAAACTATAATTTTCTTAAATCTGTAACTAAAGTCACATCAAAAAAACCAGCATTATAAATTGCGTCAACAACGGTTATAACTCTATTGTATGTAATATCTTTATCAGCCTTTACAAAAACTTTTACATTTTTGTCTCCCATTGTTAATTCAGACAATCTGCTAGCAAGAGTATTGAGCTTTATTGGATCCTTTTCTAAGTATAAGCTTCCATCCCTTTGAATGCTAACAACAAGAGGTTCTCTTTTGACAACTATAATCTCAGCGGCACCTCTAGGCAATTCTATATTAACACCACCCAACATCACTGGAGAAGCTATTAAAAATACTATTAATAATCTAAGAAGAATACCAACGAATGGAACAAAGTCAACGTTATCCCTAACTCTATTTCTGGTTATCATTCTTCTTAATCTATATCTACTTCTTTCTCTCATTGCTCTATGCTTTATTTCTATTGGTCTAGCTCTCTAGATAAAATTGTTAAAACATCAGAAGAAAAATTTGCCATCTGATCTTCAAAATTATTTATCTTTATATTATATATATTATAAAATATTGTTGCAGGAATTGCCGCTGTTAAACCTAAAATAGTAGCCAAAAAACCTGTTGCAATACCAGGAGCCATTACAACAAGACTACTGTCCTGCATAGCAGCTATACTCATAAAAGAATTTATTAATCCCCACACTGTTCCAAACAGTCCAAACAAAGTTCCGGTTGTTGAAACTATAAGTAAGAATGTTAATCCATATCTAAGTCTTGACATTGATTTAAGCAACGCAACATCCATAACAGCCGCCAACCTGTCTTTTAAAGATTCTTTTTTACTTGCATCGTTATTTTTTACTATGCTCAAAACATTTGAGCTTTCCCACTCTTGCATTGCAGCAACAAATATCATGGCCGACGGATAGTTTGCTGACGATTTAACTTGTTTATAAATATCTTCAAGCATTTTACCTGACCAAAACAACTTATCAAATCTGAGTGTTTTCATCTTTAACATTCTAAACTTAAATATTTTATCAAATACGATTGACCAACTCCATACAGAATATGCAATTAAAATTATATAAATACCTTTTGTAATAATATCAGAGTTCCATATCATCTCAAATAGTTGAGCATTTATATTTTCCATAATTTAAAAATATTATTAATTATTGTTAAGACAATTATTTATCTTAATTAATATATTTGCAAGAAAAAAATTCAAAATTTCTATTTAAATGTGAAAAATAAAATTATTAATATTACTTCATATCAATATATAATAGGACCACTGTATAAATAATTTACAATACATTAACAACTTAATTAAATTTTTTATAGTAATTATTATTTATATCTTTATAATCCATTAAAGAATACATTCTCTATATTCACACTATCATGAGTTCCACACTAATTAACCTATACAAGATTTTTCATTGTTTTTGCACTCCTATCAAGGTGCCACATTATACTATCTGCTATTTGTTTATTACCTTCGCAACCTATTAAGGTTTTTCATATTTTTCCTCATAAATCTCTGCAATACCACATCAAGGAGTTCATCAACTCCGCTGCCGCGAAAGAGACATCTTCTACACGCACCAATATGAAGACATCATCCTCGTCCCCTTGTCAAAGGTGGTCATAGGGTTCACATCTTTTCTATCCACCTGTGAAGGGTGGTAATGGGAGTTTCCTCAGTTTCACCCCCCCTGTCAAGGGGTCTCTCTCGTTCCCCCCCCTGTGAAGGGGGTAAGGGGGGTTCTTCTCTCAGCTGCCATCTGGAAATATAATTCCCCATCTTAACCATACTGTGAATGAAATCCATCACAGCATCACACCACGTGAAGAACCAACACTTTTTATCCCATGTTAAACGCCCCTATAGTTTCCTCCTTATGATGGCACGCTATCAGACCCCTCTGTGAATGGGCTCTTCCAATTTGACCATCCCGTGAACTTCATCTCCGCCACCATATGAAGGGAAGCCATGGGGGTTTATCTCCTATTCTCCCCCCCCCTATCAAGTGGGCGGAGGTTCCTCTCTCAGCCCCCCCTGTGAAGGGCCTCTATCTCCACCCCTATGTCAAGGTGCGATAGAGAGTCCCTCCTACTCCCCTGTGAAGGGCTCCGCCCAATATCACTCCTCTGTCAATTGGGAATAGAATGGTTCCTCTCTCAGTCTCCCCCTCTGTGAAAGCCCCCTCTCGGTCCCAACTGTAAAGGGACTACTCCATATTCACCCCCTGTGAAGGGAATTTCCACCATTCACCCCCCTGTGAAGGTCCACGCACTAACCCCCCTGTCAAGGGGGGTAAGGGGGGTTTAAAAAACTGTCTTTATATATTCAAAACTACTAATAGATTAATAAGAATATATATACATTAATAAGAATAAATAGATAAGACCTTAGTGTATATATAATAGTAATAATAGTAATAATAAAAAAGACTTTATATATAAGATTACAATTATTAATTTCTTAAATTATTTATTATTTTATTATTTATCTTTTTTATTTTTAATTTTTTAATTTATTTTTGATTTTCTGTTAAAGATTAATTTTTAATTTTCAATCTTTAATTTCTTTGTCAACCCACCGTCCCTTCGGGACATCTCCCTTACGAAGGGAGGCGAACCCCCCTTACCCCCCTTGACAGGGGGGTGAATGGTGGAAATTCCCTTCACAGGGGGGTGAAGAGACGTGGACCCTTTCACGATGGGACCGAGAGGGGGCTTTCACATGAGGGGGCGAGAGGGGTTATTCACAGGGGGTGTGATGTTAGGTGTGGCCATTGACAGGGGGGGGTGAATATGGGAAATCTTCACGGGGTGATGGAGATAGAATGGCCCATTGACAGGGGGTGAATTGGAGGGTTGTTCACATGGGTGGTGAGTTGGGAGCCTACCATCACAGTGAGTGGAGATAGCGTTTTCTTCACAGTGGGGTGGATATGGAGTGATGCTCTTCATAGGGCGATGGAGTGTGAGTTGCTTCACAGGGGAAATTAAGATAGTGTCTTGACATGGGGGTGGAGGATAGTGCATTCGCATGGTAGAATGGGATGGAGCATTCACATGGGAATAAAAAGAGAGACTCTTCATATGTGGAAACTGAGAGAGAAGTTCCCTTCGTAAGGTATGTGTTCCGAAGGGATGGAGCATTGACAAAGAAATTGAAGCATGAAGTATTGCCTTGTTTAGTTTTATTGTGTTAAAGTAATGGTTAGATATCAGTAAAGTAAAACTTAATCTATAGTATATTTTTATTTTGAGTTAAAAATGGCCTTGATGATTATTTAATAACTGTTTGATTATCAAGGCGATTAAGTTTGTTGGTTTTTATTTATCTGTATTATTTTTGATGTTTCTTCTATAATTTTTTACAAACTTATTATGTTCTTTTAATGTTTTTGAAAAATTATGACCGCCATTACCGGTTGCAACGAAATATAGATAATCAGTTTTTTCAGGATTTAAAACAGCTTTAATGGCTTCTTTGCCGGGGTTGGCTATTGGGCTTTTAGGTATGCCTTTTATTATGTATGTATTGTATTCTGATACTCTAGCTAAATCGCTTTTTCTAATTTCTCTTTCCAGATCTTTATTGCCTTTTGTGAATGCGTAGACAACTGTTGGGTCAGATTGAAGTCTCATGCCCTTTCTTAATCTATTTACGAATACGGATGCAACTTTTTTTCTTTCTTCTGGTATTCCAGTTTCTTTCTCAACTATTGATGCAAGGCTTAGAGCTTCTTGCTTTGTTTTGAATGGCAGGTCTGCAGCTCTTTTTACCCATTCTTCATTGAAAAAATCTATCATTGCTTTTTTCATTCTGTTAATTATGTCAATTTTTGAGTCTCCATAGGTATACAAATATGTTTCTGGCAATAATACCCCCTCTGGTATTGCTTCTCTTGGTAAATCTCCAATTAAACCGGGAGCTGCATCTATAATTTTTAATATTGTATCATTTGATAAACCTTCCGCAATTGTTAATTTTCTATAATAAACATTTCCATCTTTTAATTGTTTTAATATTTCTAATGGTGTAGTATTTTGATGAAACATATATTCACCAGCTTTGATTTTTATTCTGTTTTTATATAAAAGATTTGAAATATGTAAAAATAATTCTTTATTTTTTGGATTTATAAGGTTGCTGTCTGATAAATTATTTACAACTCTTCTAAGCGTGTCTCCTTTATTTACAATAAAAAGTGTGTCCTGTTTTACATATGGCGTTGTAAAATAATGGTATGAATAATATACAAAACCGCACATAATGAGAAATAAAAGTAAAAATACAAAAAATAGATACTTAATGATTTTCATAAAAATAAAATTATTAATTAATTTAATTTTATAAAAATATTCAGATAATAGTCAAGACAAAAAATGCATTTATGATATTCAACTAATTGTTAATATTTTATTGTATGTTAATAATTAAAATTACCTTAATTTATATATTAAGGTAAGAAAGTAGTTGTAAATAAAATTAATCTTTAATAACTCTTGGCAACTATAACTCTATCATTCTCTTCAAATGGTATGCATCTAAAGGATAGTGCATTTTCATCCATGAATTGCTGAAGGTCTTTATCACCAAAAAATTTAAATGGAATGTTAAAAAATTTAACTTCATTTTTTGCTGCAGTTTTTAGATCTTCTATTGTTTCAATTCTTATAGTATTGTTTTTTAAATTGTCTTTTGTTTTTTGAAATAAAACGTGCTGTATATCATCAAGAATTGATTGATAGCCTGTTATAAATTCGTTAAAGCTAATAGAATTTTTTTCCATAATTTTATCTCTTCTAACAAAGAAAATTGAATTGTTTTCCATGTCTCTTTCACCTATTTCAAGTCTTAAAGGTACACCTTTTCTAATCCAATTCCATTTTTTGTTTTGAGGGGTATCATAAGTATCATCAATTAAGACTCTGCAATTTAAAGCGTCTTTAATTTTTAAACAATAGCTCATTATGTCGCTTTTTTTAGATTCCTCGTGAATTACGGGAATTATGACAACCTGATAAGGCGCAATTCTTGGAGGCAATACAAGTCCGTCATCGTCGCTATGGCTCATTATTAGGGCCCCAATGCTTCTGGTTGAAAAACCCCATGAAGATGTCCATGCGTATTGTTCTTCCTGATTTTCGTCTGTAAATTTTATGTTGCTGGCTTTTGCAAAATTTTGTCCTAAATTATGGGATGTAAAAGATTGCAATGCTTTTCCATCCTGCATCATACTTTCCATACAATAGGTTTTGTCAGCTCCTGCAAATTTTTCATCTTCAGTTTTTTGTCCGCAAATTCCGTGAATTGCCAAGTAATTTTCAAAAACATCGTTATAAACATCAAGCATGGTTTTAGCATTTTCGTCTGCCTCTTTCTGAGTTGCAAATGCACAATGTCCTTCCTGCCAAAAAAATTCGCTTGTTCTTAAAAACATTCTTGGTCTCATTTCCCATCTAAAAACATTAGCCCATTGGTTAATTTTTAAAGGCAAATCTCTGTAGGATTTTATCCATTTTGAAAAGCTTTCACCTATAATTATTTCGGATGTAGGTCTTAGAATATAAGGCTTTTCAAGTTTTCCTTCTGGTATTAATTTCCCATTCTGTTCTACCAATCTGTGATGTGTAATAACAGCGCATTCTTTAGCAAAGCCTGAAGCGTGCTCAACTTCTCTTTCCATTAATTCAACAGGTATTAAAGCTGGAAAACATGCATTTTGAGCGCCATGCTCTTTAATTTTTTTATCCAATATGTCTTTTATATTTTCCCAAATAGCATATCCATAGGGCTTTATAACCATGGCACCTCTAGTGCTTGAATTTTCTGCTAAATCAGCTTTTGATACAACTTCTTGATACCATTCAGGAAAATTTTGTTCCCTTGTTATATTTAATGCATGTTTCATAAAAAAATTTATAGTTAATATATCAATCAGCAAAACTATATTGAAATATTTTTATTTATCAAGCTTTTTTTGATGTTAAGAATATTATTTATTTTATTATTTTTTTACTTTTTTATTTAGTTAATAGTTTTGTGAAACAATTTTAATTTTTTATAATAACTAATTTTTAATTTCTGTATTATCTTTATTGTTTTTCTTTACAAAAATATCTTTATAGGATATATAAATTATTCCCAACATGCCAATTATTAGAAATATCCATCCCCAAGATAAACCGATTCCGCTTATCATGCCTTTTGCTAATTCACCAAATTGTGTTTTGCTAAATTCAACTATAGCCTCATTTTTTACGTGCATTATTTTAAAATAGTTTATGAAGAAATCAAATATTACGAGAATGCCTGCTGCTGCAGCAACAATTTTCATCTTTCTTGTATGATTTTTAAAGAATAAAAATAGCCATAAAATTGCAAATAATATAAAAATAATTCCATCCCATATTGTTGATTTATCTGAGAAAAAACTAACACTACCAAAAGGTGTGCTTAAAATTGGCAAAAAAGTTCCAATAATAATTATTGCCGTGCTAATAATTGCTATATATTTTTCTTTCATGATTGATGCTAAAAATTAATAATTGTATTTACAATAGAATTATAATTTTATAAAGTCAATTATAATTTAAAGTTGTTAAATTTTATTATAAAATCCTTTAGTTTTGATTGAACTTCAATTAAGTCATTTACATTTTCAGATACTTTTTCCTCTACTATGTTGTCTGAGCTTACTATTTTTGACATTTTTTTTATTGTTTCTAAATCTTTTTTTAAAAAATTTTTGTTATTTAATAATATATTTTGAAGTCCTTTAATTGTAAAACCTTCATCATATAGCAGATATTTTATTTTTTTTATATTCTCAATATCTTTATTAAAATAATATCTTCTGCCGCCTTTGCCAATATCCGGCTTTATTTGTGGAAATTCTTTTTCCCAAAATCTGAGGACATGACTATCTAATCCAACTTCTTTTGAAGCTAGACCTATTGATCTTTTTCTATCTATAATTTTGTTATTCATCCCTAATATACTTAAAATTTGTTTTAATATAGAATTTTATTAGAACTCCCAATATACCAGCAATTGGTAAAGCTGCTAACAATCCTATAAATCCAAATAATGTTCCACCGGAAAACAATGCAAAAATAATCCATAAAGGGTGAAGACCTATTTTTTTGCCAACTAATTTAGGTGTTATAAAATTTCCTTCTATTATTTGACCGGATATGAATATTCCAATGGTTATTAAAATATGGGATGTTTGAAATCCAAACTGATAAAATGTCATTAGCATCGCTATAAAAAATCCTATAAACATTCCAAAATATGGAATAAAGCTTGCTAAACCGGTTAAAAGACCTATCAAAAATCCATATTTTAAGTTGCTTAGCATTAGCAATGTTCCATAAAATATTGCCAATATACAACATACATTAAATTGTCCCTTTAGACATGCCGACAATACGGTATCCATTTCTTTAATTAAATTTTCAATTGTTGCTTTATGTTTTTTCGGCAAATATGATTTTATTATTTTTTTTATATTGCTCCATTCATTTAAAAAATAATAGGCTGTTATTGGAGTTATTATTAATAGTGATAAAAGATTTATAAATGCTATTGATGTTGATAATATATTGTTTAATAATCCCATTAAATATCCCGTCATATTTTTGCTATAAGTTGATAGATATGATTTGAAATTTACTCCATCATCAATTTTTAAATAGGACATTAATTTTGTTATTTTTTCCGAAATTAATTCATTATTTTTGCTTAAATAATTAGCTAATTCTTTAAGCAATTCTGTGGCCTGAACTATAAGAATTGGAATTATAAAAATAAAGAATGATAAAATTAATACTGTAAAAATTGTTATAACTATTATAGAAGCAATATTTCTATTTCTTATTTTATTTTTTAATTTTGTTGTTATGTTATCTAAAAAATAAGCAATTAATCCGCCAAGAATAAATGGCAATAAAATATTTCTAACTGAATAAAAAAATAAAAGTAATACAGTTATTGTTATTGTTATAATAATATTATCTTTTATTTTACTATTCATTTTTATTACCTACATAAAAATATATAAACCATCTCTTTTCTCATTCACAGAAAAACCATGTGTTTCTAGAGAATTTATAAGAGTTTGCAAATTATCAATATTATATTTAACAGAATATGTTGCCATATTTTTAGTTAACGTTCTAAGTTTTAATTCTTTAAGTCCTCTAATTGAATGCAAAACATTATTTGCTATATTAAAATCTGTGATTGATGATATTGGCACAAATATAAAAATATTTCCCTCTGAAGTTTGAATATTTGTATTGTTTTGCTCTTGAATTTCGTTTTCGGATAAGCTGTCTATGTATTCAACTATCTTTTTAGCTGCATCAGTAAAATCCAATTTTACATTATTCAAATTCTCTATCTCATAATCCATATGTGCATTTTTTGTTGTGTATTCATTCATTACACGAATTTTAATTCTTATTATGCTTCCGCCTTTGTTATAGCTGGAAGTAATAAGAACAACATTATTTACATTATAAAGTTCCGCAAGATTTTTAAATTTTGAAAAAGTAGGCTTTTGAGTTATATTGTTTATATCTAGTGCGTTTCTTGATGAGTAATCATTTTCAATTAATAATATGCCTCTGTTTCCTTTTAAAAGATTTTGAAAAGGCGTAATCCATCTGTTGCTATTTCCCCATAAATATGTTTCACCGTTTTCATTAAGTATTGGAATTATTAAATAACTGTTTAGTCTTGGAGATGATTTTGATATTCTATACTTATTTAATATGTATTTTACATAGTCTGGACTAAATTCCATTGTTAATAATGCAGAATATGAATTATTTGTTATTCTTTCATTTTTAATCTGCATGGATCTTAACATTTGAGATATTTCATCATCACTAATAAGTATGCCGTTAGATGGATCAATAGCCATTCTTTGTAAAACTGTATTGAAAGCTTTTCTTTGACTTTCCTCCATTGCTTTTTGTCTGGCAGTTGTTGCATCTTTATCATATTTGCTTACTTTAAAGTCTGTTATTGTATAAATATCTTCAGCATTGGCATTTATACTTAAACAAAATAATAAACATATAAAGATAAATACTTTTTTCATAAAAAATTCCAAATAATAATTTATAATTCAACTATAATATAAAACATATTTTAATAAAATAAAGTAATTTTGTTTATTTTATATAATTTTTAAATAGTTCTATAAAACTATTATTTAATAGATTATTTTCAAAATCGCAACTAAAATATTTTTCTACAAAATTATTTAGCTCATCAATTTTATATTTTTTATCTATTTGTTCATTTATTTTTTTTACTATAATGTCATTTTTAAAATATGACTTTCTCAATAAATAAAATGCTGTAATTGATTCTTCTATTTCACCAACACATTCAAATGGCTTATGACCTGAAAAACCAGTTAACTCTTGATATCCATTATATTGATTAACATCATCCAGTAAATTTTTTCCGAATATCTCTATTAATTCTTTTTTGTTAAAAAATGGTGCAAGTATTAAGAATACAAATCTGCACTTATCACATTCGCAACACCATTTCTTTGATTTTTCTTCTTTAATAATTTTAAAATTTTTGTTGCAACTAGCAAAAACTTTATCATATTTTTTGATTTTTGAAAAAAGTTTCGCAATATGAATTTCATATATTGGTCTTAATAATGAAAAATAATTAAAAGATGGCGTTATATATTTTTGAATAAAATTATGAATCATTTTTTCAGCATCAAAACTCTTGCTCCATTGATGATTTACAAATATTCCATTATGCAAAGTATTTCCAATATTCGCAGAGTTTTCGTTCGCTATTACAGTTGTATTGCAATTATATATAATGCCAGTGCAAACAGATATAAAGGCTATTATTGATGTTATTGGAACATGTCCATTATAGGCATTATATTCCTTTAAATTTTTGTTAATATCAAATAATAATGGCGATAATTTTCTTAAAACTAAAATATTTTCACATCCGCTTAGTTTGCAACATTCTTCTATTGGTTGTGCTGTATTAACAGAAAAAGTATATAATTTTTGATTTTTTAATTTTTGCAGCATATCCAATACAACAATTGAATCTTTTCCGCCGCCAATTGGGACTATGAAATCATTATTAAGATTTATATTAACTGAATTATTTATAATATTTTCACTATATGGAAAGTTTATTTTATCTTTTAAATTTATATTGTTTTTGCATGCAAATTCGCCAAGACCATATAAATATACTTTATCAAAAAAGTCTTTCTGCTCTCTATTTAAACCTATTGTGCTTATTTTAATTGTGTCGGGCAATAATAATTTATAATAGCTTATTCCAGCTATTA
>CALXSB010000124.1 GCA_944391005.1 uncultured Rickettsiales bacterium
CCTTTACAAGGGGTAAATGAGAAAAACCACTTGACAGGGAGTTAAGGGGATTTTTCTCTCAATTTTACCCACTGTTAAGTGGGTCATTCCAATCTTCTCCATGTGAGGGGTCCCTATCAGACTTCCCCGTGAATGAACTACCAAGAAATTCATCCCATGCCAAATGACCCCAGCTGCCCACTGTGAAGACAACCTCTTGCCCCCCGTGAATGGCCCTTCTCGGTCCCCCACTGTTAAGGACTCTCTCAGCCCCACCTGTGAACAGCCCCTCTCAGACCCCCCTGTGAAGGGGGGTAAGGGGGGTTCAAAAAACTGTCTTTATATATTCAACACTACCAATATATTAATAAGGATATATAATATACATACATTAATAAAAATAAATAGATAAGACCTTAGTATATATAATAGTAATAATAAAAAAGAGTTTTATTTATATATAAGATTATCAATTATTATTTTCTTAAATTATTTATTATTCTATTATTATTTTTTAATCATAATCTTTAATTATTAATTTCTTTATTGTATAGTCCACCGTATGTGTAATTTTTAATTCTTAATTTTTAATTCTTAATTTCTTTGTCAACCCACCGTCCCTTCGGGACACCTCCCTTACGAAGGGAGGCAGGAAGTTTTAATTCTGTTATCAACCCACCTGTCAACTTTGTTGACATCCTCCCTTACAAAGGGAGGCCTGAACCCCCCTTACCCCCCTTCACAGGGGGGGTCTGGGAGTGGTCCTTCACAGGGGGGGGCAAGAGAGACCCTTCACAGGGGGGGCAAGAGAGACCCTTCACAGGGGGGGCGAGAGGTTGTCTTCACATGGGGGGAGAATGGTGGAAATTCCCTTCACAGGGGGGTCTGGTAGTAGCCCTTCACAGGGGGCAATTTGTGGAGGCCCTTCACGGGGGGTGGTAGGAGAGGCCCTCTATCCCCCCTTGACAGTGGAGAGATAGGGGATCTTCACAGGTGGTGGATGGGAGAAGCTTCGCATGTGAGGACTGATAGAGAAATCACCTTACCCCCTTCACATGGTGATCAAATTGGAAAAGTCCCTTCACAGGTGGTGAAAAGAACTGGTATGGAGTTTGTGGAATGGTGAATGGAATAAATAATCTTATTGTGGTAAGAAAAAATTATATGGGTGGATTGATGTGTATTTATAGTTGAGTAAAAATTGGTAAAATTTAACATTGGCGAATTGGGCTATTAATTTGCGTTGGTAAAAATTATTAGTTTGTATGTGATGGAAAGATGAAAAATTAATATTGACTGGCTGAGAGGTTGAATGTTTATTCTTTATCATTTGTAATGTTGAGGATGATTGGGGAATTGTTTGTAATATTTGTATGAATTGTAATATTGGAATATTAATTTTCAATTGGTTTAGTTGGGTTTGAACTATATTTTTAAAAATAGCTTGATAAAAAAAATATAATTTTTTAATATTTCTTCAAAAGAGAATGATTCTGAAAATTGTATGTCTAATGTCCCTATTTATAATGAAAAAGATTTTGAAGGAATGAGGGTTGCTGGACAGGCTGCTGCTGAGGTTTTGGATTATATAACAGATTTTGTTAGGCCTGGTGTTTCGACTGGTGAACTTGATGATTTGTGCTATAAAAAAATACAGGAACTTGGTGCGATTGCTGCTCCGTTGGGTTATAATGGATACCCAAAGCCAACGTGTATTTCCGTTAATCATGTGGTTTGCCATGGTATTCCAAGCTATGAAAAAAAACTTAAGGATGGAGATATTTTAAATATTGATGTTACGGTTATAATCAATGGATATTATGGTGATACAAGCAGAATGTATTATGCTGGTAATCCGTCAGTTAAAGCTAAGAGATTGACTCAATGCACATATGAGTGCTTGATGCTTGCAATAGAACAAGTTAAGCCTGGCAATACTTTGGGTGATATAGGATATGTTATTCAACAACATGCTGAGAAGCAAGGTTTCTCTGTTGTTAGAGATTTTTGTGGACATGGAGTTGGTAAGGTATTTCATGATGAACCGCAAGTTCTGCATTATGGAAATAAAGGCAAGGGTCTTGTGTTGGAGGAAGGTATGATTTTTACTATTGAGCCAATGATAAATGCTGGTAAATATGATGTTATAATTAGCAAGCTTGATGGTTGGACAACTACTACAAGAGATAAAAGTTTGTCAGCACAGTTTGAACATAGTATGGGGGTAACAAAAGATGGTGTTGAAATATTTACACTCTCAAAAAAAGGTTATACATGCCCACCATATAAGGAATCTTAAATAAAGAGTTATGGATTAAATGGGTATTTTTGATATTTTTTTTAAAAGCAGAAAAGTAAAATTGAATAATATAGATTCTATATTAAATCGTCTTATGGTGCTGTCTAATGATAATTCAAAAAACAAGGATGAGTTTGATAATAGGATTGAAATGGAAAAGCTTTATAAGAATTTGTCAAAAATGCTTTTTGATTCAGTTCTAAAAAGAGACTATACTGTTTTAGAAAAAATATTTACTAATAAGTTTATAATATGTAGGAATTTAGTTGATGAAAATGGATATGATATTATTGAATATTTGCTGTTAAATAATGAAGATGAAATTTTTAAGGACCTATATAAAAATTATTATGACTTTATATATCAATATTTGGGTAATATACCGAAACTTTTTACAATAGTTCTAAATAAGCAAAATTGGAATATTATTGAATTTTTCTTAACTAATAGCGGTTTGTCTGATGAATTAAAAAAAGAAAATATTGTTAATTGTTTTTTTAATGCCATTCAGTCAAATAAAAAAAATATAACTGATTTTATAGTTAGTAATTTTAATGATATGCTTGATGTAAGAAACATTGAAGCTTCTTTTATTTATTCAATTTCCCATAATCAAATAGAAGAATTAAGGTCGTTGCTTTTTTATGATGATATAATTTTAAAGTTTTCACCAGAGTCTATAGAGAAAATGTTTGTTTTTTCTATTATGAATCATAATGTAAATGCTTTAGAAATTATGTTGTCTAATCAACATATAATGAACTATGTTGAAAAATTTAACAAAGATGTTATTAAAACTATTTTAAATATGGCCTATAATGATGGAAATATTGGTATTATAAATATGTTTAAACAAAATTATGTATTGAAGGATGAAGTGAAGAATATATTGAGAATAGAATAATATTAAACTTTATATTGGGGGTTAAATGTTATTTATTAATAATAAACTACACCAAGTAGATAAAATAGCTAAGAAAATTGAAGCACTTAGTAAGAAGAAGGTTGATGAAAAAGATTCTTACAAGATAGAAATGGAAAATAGAAGATTGCACATGATGATATCTAAAATCTTATTTGCCTCTGCAAAGGAACACAATTATAATGTTATTTCTAGAATTGTTAGAAATAACTATATTAGGGCTGATATGGTGTTTGATGAAAGACATTTAGATATAGTTCAGTATAGTTTACTTGAATCTGATAATGAACTTTTTAAATTTTTATACTATAAACAATATAAATATATAAGTAGCTATTTCAATAATATTCCTTCATTTTTTGTTCTTTTAATGAATAAGAAAAATTTTGAACTAATAGAGTTATTTTTAACGGAAGAAAGGTTTTTTTCAGAGATTAGAAAAGAAAGTATTTGTATATGTTTTTATCTGGCTGTGCAGGAAGCTAAAAGAAAAATAATAGATATAATATTGTCAAACAAAACATTAGAAGTGGAAATTGAGGGAAAAGATATTCAATCAATAATTATTTATTCAATTTCCCATAAACAATATGACAGATTAGCAGAAGTTTTTTCACATGAGATTTTAACAAATAAGCTTTCAGATGAATATGTTCAAAATATTTTAGCTTTAATACTATTAAATAAAGATATTGATTCTCTTGATATAGTGATTGATAGTGAGGTATTTCTAAGATTTATTTTGTCTCGTAAACAAATATTAAACAATATAGCAGTTTTTGCCTATTCAAATGAAGATATACAAGTTTTAAATACGATCCTTAAAAATAAAAAAAGAATAGAAGAAGAATCTTCAAAAAATGAGGAAGAATTTAAAGAAAAATTCAAAAAAAATGTCATGATTGAAGATTCTCTATAAAATATTGTTATTTCTTACCTATACAAATATACTTGAAGCCAATATTTTCAACTTCTTGTCTATTTAGGATGTTTCTAAGGTCCAATATAGTTTTCTGCCTTAATAAATCATAAATTTTTCTATAATCCAACTTTTTAAATTCTTCCCATTCTGTATCTATAACAAGAAGCTCTGAGTCTTTTATTGCATCATAGGGATTGTCAAAAAATTTATTTAGCTTTAAATTTTTTTCTGGTAGCATATGCTTTATATTTTCTAAACCGTGAGGGTCATAGGCATTAACAAAAATTTTCTTTTTGTTTAGCTGTTTTATAATATCTAAAGCTGGACTATATCTTGTATCATCTGTATTAGCTTTAAAAGTTAAGCCAAGTAAGGCAATATGTTTCTTTCTTAAAGGAATATCCGAATACTCAATTATTTTTTCGGCCATTCGCTTTTTTCTTTTTTTATTTGATTCAACCGAGGCCAGCATTAATTCCATTTCAAGCCCAAGTTTTTTGCCAATTTGAACTAATGCTATTGAATCTTTTGGAAAGCATGATCCACCTATGCCCGGTCCCGCCTGCAAAAAATATGGACTAATTCTTTTATCCATACCCATAGCTTTAGCCACTTCTTCAACATTTGCACCTGTTTTTTCGCATATATCAGCAATTTCGTTTATAAAAGCTATTTTAGTTGCTAAAAAGGCATTTGAAGCATATTTTATTAGTTCAGCAGTTTCTATTGACGTAAACAATATAGGTGCCCCCTTATCTGTCAATGGTTTATATACACTTTCCATTATACCCTTGGAATATTCGTTATCAACACCAACAATAATTCTATCAGGATTTAAAAAATCTTTTATAGCACTACCTTGTCTTGAAAATTCAGGGTTTGACGCCATAAAAAATTGTAATTTTCCATTAGTTTTTATTACATGTTCCTTTACAATTTTATTTGTTCCAACAGGCACTGTAGACCTTATTACCAAAACAAACCTATTATTTGTATCCATATTTTCAGCAACCATTTTAGTTGATTCCATTAAAGCTGTTAAATCTGCAGAACCATCCTTATGGCTTTCCGGCGTATTTACACAAATAAATACAACCCCAACATCATTCAATGCCTCCTTTATATCCGCTGTAAATTTAATTTTTTTATTTTCTAAATTTCTCTTTAACATATCTTCCAAACCATCTTCATAGATTGTTGGAATACCATTTTTCAATTTTTCTATCTTATCTTTAACTATATCAAAGCAAACTACATCATGCCCTAAATCTGCAAAACACAAGCCCTCTGTTAATCCGATATAGCCTGTTCCTATAATACATATTTTCATATACTCTCCTTTTTTATTAAAAGACTACCCCAGATAGTCTTGACAGCTACCCCACATAGCTTTTTTGATTATAAACAAACTTTTTTTATTATCAATAGTTAAAGAATTATTATAATAAGAAATTTTATTAGAATAAGTGATAGTAAAACCATCAATAGAATACGAACAGATCTTGAATTATAAACTAAACTATATAGTATTCTGTTATCTCTAACAGGTTCATCATTAGCAATACTAATTTCATGTTTTTCAAACATCATTCTAGCGAAAAATCTATATAGTCTTATTGAAATTTCACAAGTTATAAATCCTATTATAGCTACAGCATTTATAATTAACAATAGCAATATAGCCTTTAAAGATTCCATATTAAAATCTAAAAAATCTAATTTAAATATATGATAATTTCTTGAAACAAACTTCATAAAATATACTATTGCAAAAACAACTATATTCAGTATAAATAATACATTATTTGAAAATATCGGAATCTGCGGAATAATTTTATTTATAAGATAATTTAAAGCAAGAACTATAACAAAATATGATATTATTCTTGCGAATATCAGAATCAAAGTTATTATTAAATTCATAAAAGTAAAAAAATTAAAGTATATATAATTTATATACAATAGCGGATTACTGCCAGTTCTATAACATATATAGTAAAAATAGTTAAACAAAACAACAAACATTGATAATATAATATATGGATTTTTTAAATCTCTAAAATCAGGCGAAGCCATATCAGGATAAAAATATTCTATAATTCTCAGTATAAATCTTATTATAAGATACAAAATAAAAGAATAGAATGAAAATATAAAAATATTATATAGAACAAAATTAAAACACTTATTAATAGGAAAAACAATCAACGAGGCCAAAATCACAAACAATATGGAATAGGTAAAAATGTTAAAATATTTTGAAAAAAATTGTCTTTTTGATAAAAATAATTTACCAAAAAATATAGATGACAATATATTGCTTCCATATTGATAATTATATTTTAAATATTTACTAATCATGCTTATTTAAATAATTTTTCAATCTTATTAATCGCCTCATTTAGTTCTAAGTTTATATTTAATTCATTATTTATTTTATTGCAAGCAAAAATTACAGTAGCATGATTTTTATTTCCAAACTCCCTTCCAATTTCAGGAAAACTTTTTTTAGTCAACTTTTTAGCAAGATAAAAAGCAACCTGTCTAGGCAACGAGAATTTTCTATCCCTCTTGTCAGACAATAGATCTGATTTAGTAATCTTAAAATACTCAGCAACCTTTTGTTGAATCAAATCAATCGTAATTATCTTTTTATTAGCCAAAATCGTATCTTTCAAAACAGTATTAACCGTATCAATTGTTATATTTTGATTAATAAATCTTTGATGAACCAATAATTTTTTTATAGCACCCTCTATATCTCTATTCGTCGTCTTTATATTTTCTGCTATATATTCAAAAATTTCATCACCACAATTCAATCCCAAAACTTCCGCCTTTTTCTTAGCCAACCTAAATCTCATATCATAATCAGGCTTCAAAATATCAACAACAATACCTGACGACATTCTTGATTTTAATTGATTGTCAATATTTTCCATATTATCAGGAGACCTATTACAGGCCATTATAATTTTTTTATTATCACTCAACAGTGCATTAAACGTATAGAAAAACTCCTTTTGTGTTCCATCTTTTCCAGCTATAAATTGAATATCATCCACAAGCAAAATATCTATATTTCTAAATTTATCCTTAAAAGTATTTATATCATTATTCTGCAAAGAGTGCACAAACAAATACATAAATTTTTCAGCCGTCAAATAAACAACACTTTTATCCTTATACTTATTTTTAAACTCCCAAGCCATAGCCTGCATCAAATGAGTTTTTCCCAAACCAACCTCACTATACAAAAACAACGGATTTACATCAAAACCCAAATCTTGATCCTCTATAAGAGATCTTGCAACCGAATATGCCAATTTATTAGAATCACCAACAATATAATTATCAAAAGTGTATAAAGAATTTAACTCCGTTCCAATAGTAAAAACATTATCATGTTCAGAAATGCTAACCACATTATTAGCATTATTTTCAGCATAGGACACAACTTCAGATTTAACAGTTTTATCAACAATTATCTCTACAGACTTTATATTAAATCTCTCTGCCAACAACTGTTTTATGCCCTTTTTAATCCAGACATATTCACCATCAATTTTTCTCTTTTTACCATTCAAAAATTCCTTGGTAATCCACTCCTTAATAAAGCTTGTCTCAACAGACATCACCAATTCAAAATCATTACATGAAACAAAATTCAACTTTGACAACCAACTCGTATAAATTTCATTTCCAAACTCACTTTGAAAAAGCTGTCTTATATTCAACCAATTACCACTCTCTACACTTTCTAACACTTTCCTTTTAAAAACACATTAATAAAAACAACCATTATATTTTCTATAATGATTAAATATCTCCCTGTATATTTTGTTTTTCCGAACTCTCCCACAAGAAATTATTAACTTATTTTTTTATAAGTAAAGCAGAAAATTTACAAAAAACTCAAAAAATGTTCTTGACAAAAAATAAGACCAACTTTTTATAAGAGCCATTAATTGTCAAGGAAAAAAATTTTTATTTTATACCAATTAAACCCTTATTTTTCAACAATTCATTCATTTAGGCAAGTTAAATGAACACCTTAAAAAAGACTAAAAAACATAAAAAATTTAAAACAAAAGCAACCATCAGACCTTTTCAACTTTGCAAAAAATCCTTATTTTGATACAAATTCCAAACCATTACCCTTCATATAAATTTTCAACTCTTACTTTCCCATAAATCGTATACATATTATTCCAATAGCATTCTTTCGTTTTCACTTCACTTCGTTCATTTGGCACTTTGGCAAACGTTTGCTTTCTTCCTCCGCTACGCTATGGCAAACTGTGGTGGATCTCAAGCTGCCATTGCAAGTAAACTTGCATGTCCCCCACCTTGTTTTCACTAGTGATTGCAAATGCCTTGCTTTGCAAGTTGTTTGTATCATATCGGTTTCGTGCTTTAATTTCTATATCAACCCACCGTCCCTTCGGGACACCTCCCTTACGAAGGGAGGCGAACCCCCCCTATCCCCCCTTGACATGGGGGGACTGGGAGTGGCCCTTCACAAGGGGCGAAATTGTGTGTGGCCATTT
>CALXSB010000125.1 GCA_944391005.1 uncultured Rickettsiales bacterium
AAAACGGCTATTCATATTTGCTACACTAATAAATGAACCATCTGCTTGTATAAATATTAAATTATATATATTTAACGTCATATTATTTATAGCGTGTTTTAATTCCTATTTAAATAGAGAGTTAATAGGTATATCTCTAATAGAATTATATGTTTTAGTTTGCAAATCTATAAATAGAGCAATTAGAAAAAAAATTGCTTGAATATCCAGACATAAAATTAATTGTCATTGATACACTACAAAAAGTTAGAGGTGTTAAAAAAATAATCAAAATGATTATGACTATGACTATAAAGAAGTTGGAAAACTAAAAGAGTTTGCAGATAAGCATAATATTTGTATTTTAGTTGTACATCATTTAAGAAAAATGAAAGATTATTCTGACCCATTTAATAATGTTAGTGGTTCTGTTGGAATAACTGGTGCTGCTGATACTACTATAATACTATATAAAGACGATTTCAAAGATACAAATGCTCATTTTGTAACTCAAAGTAGAGATTTTGAAGGTATAGAAAAGATTTTATTTTTTAACGATTGTAAATGGGAAGTTATAGGTGATTCTACTGATTTTGACAAAGAAATTGAAAAATTGTCTTAAGAAACAGACCCTATTGTTATTACAATAAATAAATTACTTGAAGAAAGTCCAGAGGGTGTAAAAATCATAGCAATTGAGTTACTAAAAAAAATTATTGAAACTACTGGAATTAAGCCAGTAGATAGTCCAAGTGCATTAAGTAAACATATAAAAAATAAACTGCAATTTGATTTATTAGCTTAAGGTGGAATACATTACAAACCAGCACCAGAGAACGGAGGTTCTAGTTGTAGAAAGATGTTTTTTTGCAAAATTAAAATAGATACTTAAAAGCAATTTACCGTTACTTTTCGTTACTTACTGTTATATGTAACGCATTGCAACGGTAAGTAACGATTATTTTATATAAGGGGGAGGATTCATGAATGAACAAAACTTAAAACCATTAAATAAACGAACCAAGAGTGAACAAAGAGAAATTGCAAAAAAAGCAGGGCTAGCAAGTGGTAAAGCAAGAAAAAGGAAAAAATATATAAAAGAAAACTTAGAAGAATTAATGACAATGGATTTAAAAGATATAAAACTAAAAAGCAAAATGCTTGACTTAGGTATTGAAGATGATTTTAGTATTCAAAATGCTATATCTTGTTCAGTTGTGCAACAAGCCCTCAATGGAAATTTAAAAGCCTTTAACATTATTGTAGATATGTTACGGACAAAATTGGAAAATTCGGAGATGATAAAGAACATATAGAGCGGAATAACATTTTTATTTGATATTCCAACGAAGCTAAAAGAAAAAAAGGAACTAGATGTAAAAGAAGAAAAAAATAGCAGAAGCGGTTTAAAATAGCCAAAAACATATTAAACAACTTGTATTACTTTTTTAAAAAAATCGAAAGTTTTTACAATTAGAAAAATTATAAATATAGATTTTATAAAAACGATTAAGATAAAATAATTCCTAATCGTTTTTTATTTTTTTATTAACATATCAATAGAAACATCAAGTGCAACAGATATTTTATAAAGTGTTTCAAAAGAGAATCCGCAATTTTATTTTTCACTTTCTAACCTTCTCATATATTCGTCAGTAATTCCTATTGCTGTTGCAAGGTCAGAAGATGTTATCCCCTTTTTTCTTCTATATTTTTTTATATTATTTCTAATATTATTATAAATATTTTTACTAAAATAAACTCTTTTCATCTAATAACTCCTCATTAAATAATTTTAATGGAATAATAAAAATTTTGCCGTAAACTAATAGTTTACATTTTAGACAAAAAGTATTGATTTTATTATATTTGTATGATAATATTTTGTAAAATAGAAATAACATACTAAAATTCGACAGAATATCACAGAAGATAAAAGGAGGTGGAAATTCAAATGAAAAATGATAAAGGAATTAGCATAATAACATTAATAATTATTATAGCGATAGTTGTTGTTGCAATAGTTATTTTTTTTAGTAATCAAGGCAAGACTAAAGTAAATCTTGAATGGGGTGCTATGCCTTCTACTGAATATTATGAGTTGAAATTGGCAGCTACAACAAGCGAAGTATACAGCGGAGCAGGAACATTGTCTTTAGCAAGCTTCAACACATTAAGTAGAGATGTGAAAAATGCAGGTGGTAAATGGTTTAAAGATAGCAATGTTAATTTTAAGTCTTCTGTGTTTGAATCAGGTGGTGTGGAAATTGTTACTCTGACTGATGGGAAACATACTGCTACCTTTACAGCGATGCAAAACTTAGACTATGTAATATATACTTTTACTAATGAAGACCATACAGGGTATAAAATCACAATAAAATAATTGTAAAAATATTCATAAAGAGGGGTAGTGTGATATGTTAATAATATGTAGTGAATGCGGAAAAGAGTATTCAGACCAAGCAAAGAGTTGTCCACATTGTGGAGCTATAACATCTCAAAATAAATATATTTCAAATAATTCAAAAAGAAATTATATGCAAGAGAACAATAAAGGATTAGCTATTGCTGGTTATGTACTTGGCATAATTTCAATTTTTATTTTTCCTATTTTAGGAATTTTATCAATAGTTTTTGGAGCAATAGCAATCGGAACAAATGAAAATAATGAATCTTGGAATAAAGCAATATGGCAATACGAAAATAAAGCATTAGGATTTGGTCGATGTTCTTTAATAATTGGAATTATTGATGTTATATGGATGTTTATTAATTATTTTATATTAATGAATAATTTATAGAGGGGATGAAAAATATATGAAAAATCAAAAAGGAATTAGTTTAATTTCACTTCTACTTATCATATTGATAATTATTGTCGCAATATTTTTAATCAAAGCAATCTCAACTGAACCTGATACAGATGGAAAATCTACTACTGATTATGATTATTTGTTAAAAAACAAACCTAGTTCTGAACAAATATCAAGTGCAAGAACAATTGACTATGTAAGTTTATATAAAGGAGCATATACTTTAAATGGTAATTTTTATAAAATTACTGGAGAAATAGTTCAAGTAGTTGAAGACCATCTTTATCATGTTAATATGACCAAAACGGGTGAATATTATACTTATTATACAGACC
>CALXSB010000126.1 GCA_944391005.1 uncultured Rickettsiales bacterium
AAGAATTAAATATATCATTTCAACAAATACAGAAATATGAAAATGGTAAAGTTAAAATACCTACAGAGAGATTATTTAGAATATGTAATATATTAAATATAAGTTTTAAAGAGTTTTTGGAGAGGGGATTTTTTGATGATTCCAAAATATAGATTTCATCATTTTAATTATGCTAATAATGGTTGCAAAAAAAGTGGTGGAATAATATAATATGTGATTTTTATAATTTAAGTAAAATTTAAATAAATCTCTTGCTATTAGAAAAATTTTGTTTATCATTTTAGAAGAAAGATATTTTATTTTTTTAATGGCAAAGTTTATTCATTTGAGAAACCATACAGAGTATTCTCTATGTCTTGGTGCAATTAAACTAAAGAAAATGATTGCAAAGGCAAAAGAGTATGATATGCCTGCTGTCGCAATTACGGACAGCGGAAATATGTTTGGTGCTCTTGAATATTCTTGTGCTGCATCAGGAGATGGTATTCAACCAATCATTGGCTGTGAATTGCTAATGGATGCAAATAAATTTTTTGATAGAGAAGATGTAAGTTTTGATAAGGAAAAAAATTTTTCAAAAATAGTTCTGCTGGCACAAACGGATGAAGGCTATTATAATTTAGTTAACTTAGCAAGCAGAAATTTTTTAGAAAGAAAGCCGGGCATTACTCCGCATATAGAATTTGAATGGCTAAAAGAAAAGGGGGAAGGTATTATTTGTCTTACTGGCGGTTGTGAGGGGCTTATTGGCAAGCTGCTTTTGAAAAATCAGGAAGAAAGAGCTGAAAAAGCTTTGCTTGAACTAAAGGAAATTTTTGGAGATAGACTTTATATTGAATTATTAAGACATGGCCTAAAGGATGAAATAGATACAGAAAAAGGATTTTTAGATTTAGCCTATAAACATAATATACCTTTGGTTGCTACAAATGATTGTCATTTTTTAACTAAAGATATGTTTAAGGCACAGGATGTTTTATCCTGCATTGCTGACGGCAAATATGTTACAGAAACCGACAGAAAACGACAAACACCGGAACATTATTTTAAAAGTCCGGATGAAATGATAGAACTTTTTGCGGATATACCTGAAGCTATTGAAAATACTATAAATATCGCAAAAAGAATTCATACAATGGCCTATACAAGAAAGCCAACTTTGCCGCATTTTCAATTACCTGAGGGTATGACAGAGGCTGAATATATGCGTAAGTTGAGTGTTGAAGGACTTGAAAAAAGACTTGAGCAGAAATATAAAAATGAAGGAATAACAGATGAAGAAGAAAAGAAGAAGATTCATGAACAATATTTTGAGCAACTTGAGTATGAAATAGATGTTATTACAAAAATGGACTTTCCAGGATATTTCCTTATAGTCGCAGATTTTATAAACTGGAGTAAAACCCACGATGTTCCTATTGGACCGGGCAGAGGATCGGGTGCTGGTTCCGTTGTTGCGTGGGCTATGAAAATAACAGATTTGGATCCAATTAGATTTAAGTTGTTCTTTGAAAGATTTTTAAACCCTGAAAGGGTTTCAATGCCTGATTTTGACGTTGATTTCTGTCAGAGAGGAAGAGAACGTTCAATAAAATATGTTCAGGAAAAATACGGCTATGATATGGTTGCCCAGATTATTACATTTGGAAAATTGCAATCAAGAGCTGTTATAAAAGATGTGGGAAGGGTTTTGCAGATGAGTTATGGTGAAGTTGACAAAATCAGTAAAATGATTCCGCAAAATCTTAGTCTTGAAGAGGCATTGGAACAGGATCCAGATTTAAGAAAACAACAGCAGGCAGATCCACAGATTGGAGAATTAATATCTATTGCACTTGAACTTGAAGGATTAAATAGACACTCATCAATGCATGCTGCAGGTGTTGTTATTGGAGATAAACCTTTGCAGCAGATATGTGCGTTATATTCTGATGGCACAGAAGACTCTATGCCTGTTGTGCAATATACAATGAAATACGCGGAAAAGGTTGGACTTGTTAAGTTTGACTTCTTAGGCTTAAAAACTTTGACAATTATAAAGGACGCTTTGGACCTTATAAAGGATAGGGGCATTACAATAGATATAGACAATATACCGCTTGATGATAAGGAAGTCTATGATATGCTTGTAGAAGGTGATTCTGTTGCAGTGTTCCAGGTGGAGTCTAGCGGAATGAAATCAATTCTAAAACAGATGAAGCCGGATAATATTGAGGATATTATAGCTTTAGTGTCTCTATATCGTCCTGGTCCTATGGCAAGTATTCCGACCTATATTGCTAGAAAACACGGCTTGGAAAAAGTTGAATATTTGCATCCTAAAATGGAGCCGATTTTGAAGGATACCTATGGTATTATCATCTATCAAGAACAGGTTATGAATATAGCTAAGGCTCTTGCGGGCTATACATTGGGTGGTGCTGATCTTCTTAGAAGAGCTATGGGTAAGAAGATTAAAGAAGAAATGGATAGGCAAAGAGGTATATTTGTTGAGGGTGCAAAGAAATTTAGTAATATAGATGAGGACTTGTCTAATAAAATATTTGATTTATTGGCAAAATTTGCAGAATATGGCTTCAATAAAGCACATGCTGCAGCCTATTCTGTTATAAGTTATCAAACAGCCTATCTAAAACATTATTTCCCCGTTGAGTTTTTAATCTCAACTATGAATATGGATATTGCTGATAGTGATAAAACTAATTTTTATATACAGGATTTAAAGGCCCATAATATTAAAATTTTACCTCCTGATATCAATAAATCAGACACATATTTTAGTGTTGAAAGAATACCTTTAGTTGGTGAAAAGGATAAAAAAGTTAAAAGATACCATGAAAATGAAGAATTAGCTGTTAGATATGGTTTCTGTGGCGTCAAGGGGGTTGGATCAAATGTTGGTGAAGAAATAGTTAATGAAAGAAAAGCCCATGGTGATTTTAAAGATATATTTGATTTTGTTGAAAGAGTCAGCGGTAAAGTTATAAATAAGAAGACAATGGAAGCCCTAGCAAAATCTGGAGCGTTTGACAATATACACAATAACAGAAAACAAATACATGACTCATGCGAAGTTTTAAGCAAATATTGTGCAAGCTTTCAAGAGGAAAAAAATAGCAGTCAACTAAGCTTATTTGGCGGATTTGACAGTGGTTCAAATGTAAAACCAATTTTAGCAAAAACAGATGATTGGTTTGGTGTTGAAAGGTATCAAAGAGAATTTGAAGCTTTTGGATTCTATTTAAAAGGGCACCCGCTTGATAGTTTAAAAACAGATTTAGAAAGCAGAGGTATTACATATTCTAATGAACTTGAAAGTGATAGTATTCTTGACGGTGATAAGATTAGACTCACCGGCGTAGTTGTTAGCACAAGCATAAAGTCAAGTGCTAAAGGAAGATACGCCTTCGTTGGATTGTCGGATCCAAAAGGCATGATTGAAGTTGCTTTATTTGACAATGATTTAATTACTGCCCATAAAGATTGGATTGATGATAAAGAGCATCATCAATTAGTAGTAGAATGCACAATAAAAAAAGATGATGGTGGATTTAGAGCTATAGCAAATAATTTTTCACTTCTTAAAGATTTTATAAAGAATACAGCACCGGGCACATTGCAGAAAATAACCCATAGGCCACCAAAAAAAGAATGGAACGGCGAAAAAAAGCCATGGCAGAATAAAGAAGGCGGAAATAATAATTTTAATAAAAAAGAAGATACCACAAGCTATAAACATGATCCGATAGTCATACAAAAATCACTTGAACCGCCAAAAATGATAGGTGAAATGAATATATATATCAAAAATCAAAGTCCTTTAAAAGACCTAAATAGAATTTTAAATGCAAGCAAAAGAGAGAATGCTAAAGAATTTACAAAAGTTTATCTGCATGTTGACAATAATGGACAAGATGTAAAAATATATTTAGGCGATGGTTTTCAAATATAAAAAAAAAAAAAAAAGAGAATAAAGG
>CALXSB010000127.1 GCA_944391005.1 uncultured Rickettsiales bacterium
GTAAGGGAGGTGTCCCGAAGGGACGGTGGGTTGATATAGAAATTAAAAATTAAGAATAAATAATTTAATAATTAATAATTTTTATAATAAATAATAATAAATTAATAATTGTAATATAATACTAATATTTCTTATTTTCTCAATTTTCTTAATATAATTGTGGTGTTTGTATATTAATATAGTTTTTTTAAACCCCCCTTACCCCCCTTGACAGGGGGGGTGAATGGTGGAAATTCCCTTCACAGGGGGGTAGAACTGAGAGAACCCTCTTTACCTACATTCACAGGGGGTGGATTGAGGAGACTTTCGCAGAGTGGTAGAACTGAGAGAGGAACCCACACCACCACTTCACAGGGGGGAAGCTGGTGCTGCCTTCACATGGCAAGTGATATGGAGAGGTTCCTTTACATGTAGGGGGCGAGAGGGACCTTTTACGTGATGGTCTGAGAGAATGCCTTAACAGGAAAGGTGAGATTGAGTGATAGCTTCACAGTAGGTGGGCGAGATGATGTCCTCACAAGGGGGGGCGAGTTTGGGACCACTTGACAGGGAGAGTGATGTTAGGTGTAGTTCTTCACGAGGGGATCTGAAAAAACTCCATTACACCCACTTTACAGTGGGGACATAGAGTGATGCCTTGACATGGGGGCTGAGATGGTGCTTTCATGGGGTGGTCTGGGAGTGAGTTTCACAGGGGTGGCGATAGAGAAATCTCCTATTCCCTCTTGACATGGCAGTAGAGAATAGTGCATTCACAGTGTTGATTGGGGTTTTCACAGGGCGGTGGAGATGGTATCTTTATATGGATATTTTGTTATGTCCTCCGAAGTTGGGTGGAGACGTGGATACCATTGATAATAAGGGGAATGAAAGGAGATTTTACAGTGATAAAATGTGCGAGTTCCATTGCATAAATGTGTAGAGTTGTTCCATTAACATTGTGGATTTGTGAAAATCTTCACGTAGATGTTGAAAATGCGGAAGAATCTTGACATAGAGGTAGAAAAAGCTGACCATTTTATAATGATGTGGATATTAAGAATTACTTCACAACCGATGATTAATAAAAAATACTTTCATATAGGGTAGTGTTTACTTTGCAGAAGAATTATAGCTAGAATATTCACTTCATGTGTTAGAAAATTTGGATGCTACCTGCACAGGTAGGCATTGGCATGGGACTTATTGAGATGCGGACAATATGGTTTTATATTTTATATAGCTAATGTATTATATTAATAATATATAATAAATATACTACAAAATGTAGTTGTTATTTTTTGATATAATTGGTAGTTCTTGATACTGTAAAATAATTTATTATGAGTTAATGTGTAGATGTAGATAAAAAAATCTTTATTAATTTTATTGAATTTCAATATTTTTTGTTTTAATATTGGCTATATAATATTTATATGATAGAAAATGAATTTAAATCCTTTTATAATATTAATCTCTCAGATTATATACTTGTATAATTTTATAATTATAGTATATTGCGTAATTGGATGGCTAATAAACTTTGGTATTTTAAATATTCATAATAAATATGTTTCTAAAGTGTCCTATGCCTGTGGAAAACTTGCGGATCCATTATTAGATAAAATTAGAAAATATCTGCCGGATTTGGGTGGAATTGATATTTCTCCGGTTATAGCAATTCTTGGTTTAATATTTATAAAGAATATTTTATTTACTTATTTTTATGTAAGATAATGAAAGAAATAAATATTGTTGTAAAAGATGTTATAAAACCAATTTTAAAAAATTATTCTCCTGTAATAATAATTATAAGGAGAAATTGGAATGCAATAATTGGTGAAAGATATTTTGATTTTTGTGAAGCTGATAAAGTATTTTTTCAAAAAAATAAAAAAAACGATGGAAATCTGTATGTAAAGTGTTTTAATAATGTTATATCGTTTTATATAGAAAATAATAAATTATTTATAATTGAAAAAATTAATTCAATTTTTGGATATCATCTAATAAATGATATTAAGATTAAGCAGGAGCCTAAAATAATTAAACAGTATAAAAAAGCACAAATTTTGAATGATGGCGACAGACAATCTATAAAAAATATTGTAGAATGTGTTGATAATAAAGATTTAAAAAATGTATTAGAAAGTCTTGGAAATTCTATATTTTTGGAAAAAAAATAATTTTTAGTTGCAACTTATTATGACAAAAGCGTTTATATAAGGATTTTCATCTGTTAATGAAATATTGAATTGAATATTTTTTATACTGGTTTTGAATAATTTTTCTAAAACATTATATCCGTTGTCAGAAAGTAAAATTATTGGTTTGCCTAAAATGTCATTTTTTATAGTTATATCAATAAAATTTATGCCTCTTCCTATTCCGGTGCCCATTGCTTTAGAAAAAGCTTCCTTAGCACAAAACTTTTTTGCTAAAAAATTAATTGGTTGTTTGGAATTTTTAAAATCTTTAATTTCTTCTTTTGATAAAATTCTATTAATAAATCTATTATTATATTTTAAATATAATTCCTCAACCCTATTTATATTCAATAAATCTATACCAATTCCCAATATCATTAGAATTACTTTTTATTAATACTAGATAAATCTTTTTTAATTTTTTCTCTTTGTTGTTGTAATTTTTCTTTCATTCTTTTTTCCATTTCTTTTCTTTCTTTTTCTGCTAATATTTCATTATATTTTCTTCTTGAAATTCCAGCGTGTTCAATGTTGCTGCTTAGGGCTATTCTGCATGTTGCATGAATGACCAATATAGTAATCAACGAATTTAAAATTATAACTAATAATAGTTGAAGAAAAATTAATAAATTTTCGCTATTAAAACCAGCTGCCAATAGAATGAAAGATACGCCATATATATTTGATATTTTTATAGCATGAATTCTTATAAAAAAATCATTAAATCTAAATAGACCAACAAAACATGAAAAAACAACAAAAGAACCGGCTAAAAAAAATAGCCATGAAAAAATAAAACATATCCAATTTAAAATAGTCATTTTCTATCACCACCTATTTTGCTTTTTATAAATAAGAGTATTACTGACATATTCAGTATTATTAAAGGAAAAATAATCTGTATTATAAAACCAAATTTATTTGAATATACAAAATAAACTAGCAGAAATGTAATAAAGTTTATAGAAAAATAAAAGAATGTCATTATTTTATTAAAAAATTCTTTTATAAAGCATAGCTGTATCATGCTCATAATAGAAATACATAAAAACATACAAAAAGAAATCAAAAGCATTTTAAATTACTATTTTTATTTATACTAAACTATCATCATCAATTTTACCAACTTCCGTTGTTATATTATACATTTCAGATAAAGAAAAATAATCTTTATCTAATGAATGAACTATTAAATATCTTTTTTTCATTAGAATTCCTATTGTGCCGGGTAAGAATGTAAGCAAATTGGCTGTTAATGATGATTCTGCGTCGGAATCTTTGTTTAAAAATACATAGTCTAAAATGGAAGTAAATTTTGTTTTCGGATTTAAAAACTGCAAGCAAATTTTAAAAATATTGGCAGCACTATTATTAAATTTTTCAAATATGTATGTATAAAATCCAAGTTGTAAAAATAAAAATTCTGTCGTATCATTTATTAATGTTAATCTAAATACAAATACGGTTATTGTAATGCTAATAATAAGGCCAAAAATTATTAAAAATATATTAAATGTCCCATTAAAAAGTAAAGAAATACACCATACAACAAAAAGTAATAAAAATAATGTAATTTTATTTAACATAATGTATTGAATATTAATAAAACAATTTTATTATTAGAATAAAATATGAATTATAAATAAACAAGAAAAAAATAATGGAAAGTGAAAAAAGTATAAATAAAAAATCTTTTTCTAGATTTTTTGCAACTCAAATTTTGTTTTCTTATTTTTTTGACAAAAGTGAAAACAAAGAAAATATTATGGATCTAACATCATTTTTAGAGGATTATTATATATCAGAAGAATTTTCCAATACAAATGCTGAAGAGTATAAAAAAAATGTTAATATTGACTTTTTAAACAGTCTATTGTCAGGCACTATTTTGCATATTAAAGAGATAGACGAATTTTTAGCAAAAAATCTTAGCGGAAAATATACATTTAATGTAATAGACAATTTAATAAAAATTATTTTCAGGCTTGCAGTCTATGAGCTTCACTATACAGATACAGATAAAAAAATTATCATAAGTGAATATGTTGATATAGCCGGTGAATATTTCGACGAAAAAGCGATTTCATTTGTAAATGCAACATTAGACAATTTATCAAAAATAGAATGGAACAATGAATTATAAAGTTTTTGACATATATAAATATATCTATAACAAAGAAGATTATATATTAAAATTATATTACAAAATAGACAACTTAGAATTTATTGAAGAAATTAATTTTAATCCAAATAAATTAAAATTAAGAAAGTTAAAAGATATTGATGAAAAAGCATTAGATTTAGCATTTGCATATTTGCATATAATAGCTGAAATAAG
>CALXSB010000128.1 GCA_944391005.1 uncultured Rickettsiales bacterium
ATTTATTAGATGAACGCAGGACAATTATTATCTTTTATGACCATGCCCAAGTTGCTTCTGCGCATGAGCTCCAGTTACTAGCGGATGTCACTGGAGTTTGCACACCTATTTTTGAAGAGCTGGGATACACTGTGACCTTTAAAGATGAAAAGGGCAATGTTACCGGAATAGACTGGGCGAATACAAAAGCTATTATTCAACGTGAAGGACATATTTATTTAAATATTAAAGGCAGAGATACTCATGTCGTAGACGGAAAAGTAATAGATGGAATTGTTGATCCTAAAGATCAGTATGAGTTAGAAGAAAAAATCATGACAGATCTGTACAGCCTAAAATCTGTGGAAACAGGACATAGAATTGTATCAGTAGCTTTGCGCAATCGTGATGCTGTCTTGTTAGGTCAAGGTGGACCAGAAGCAGGCGATGTAATAATGTGGCATGCAGAAGGACATAATTTTGACCATGCAGATTGTTTATCGACCACTTTAGGTGAAGGCGATACCTCTGTTTCACCTATTTTTATTGCAAGTGGAAAAGGATTGAAAAAAGGTTTTGAAACAGATCGAATCATTAGACAAATTGATTTTGCTCCTACTGTTGCAGTATTAGCGGGAGTTAGATTCCCTCAACAATGTGAAGGTGCACCAGTATATCAAATTTTTGATGAAGAAATATGACAAAAAAATAGCAGAGTAAATTTATGCTCATGTATTTCTGAAGTTCTTCGAAATACATGAGCGTATTTTTAGGAATGAATTAAATTGAACCTTTCAAAAAATATAAAAAGTTCTATATTTATTATATATTGTTATTTATGCTTTGCTTTGTTTTTTCCGCAATTTGATGAGATTGCTATTACCAATATGTGTATATTGGTATATTTTAGTATAAATTTTTGCTTGGTAATTTATTTGGTGCTATATGATTTACAATAAATGGTTTTATCAATAATGCAGTAACAAGTATAGTGCTTTATTTTTATAACATCTTCATTTATTTTAGACAACGGCAGTAGCATTATGTTTTTTACTATTTTGTTTACGCAATTTACTTGCTAAGTTTTTCTGATGCCTTTCGAATCAGTAGTAGGAGCGATAAAGTTTGGATGAGATTAAAAGATGCTTTCTTTATGTAACAATTATTATTTTTAAGAGTAATTTAAAATAATATTTTCGTTATCTATGAAAATATGCATATAAAAGGAAAAAAGAGTTTTATATGATAAAAAAGAGTAGAGTAGTTAAATTTTATTATATAGACTACTTAAATAATCAGCAATAATGGGATAAAAATGCTGAAAGTCTTTATGATATATTAGGACTAAAAAGATATTATTGTATAAGGATGAAGTTAAATTTTTCAAGTTGAATTTTGGGTTGTTGATCAATTCAGGATAACAAATAGGATTGTTATTAACTAAAATATCAGTTGCAGAATAATTTCTGTTCATAAGCAGATCCCAAAAGATTTTTTTTGTTGCAGCAAAATAGACATTTTCTTTTTTAAATGTAGGATATACAGCTTGAATTACTTTTAAATCGGGGTAAAAACTTTTTTGAAATACAAAATTAATATGTTGCATATTATTATTATTAAGTTGTTTGTAATTTGAGAAAGAAGATTTTTTGTTTAACCAAATTTTAAATGAAACGTTAGTAGATAATATTTTGAGCTCATAGTTTTCTGGTAGAGAGTAGTTTAGTAATAAAGATTTGTTCATAAAAGTAAATATGAAATTTGGCCAATCTTCTATGGGCAAATTTAGAAAATCATAATAAGAAAAATTGGAGATATCAAAAAAGACAGAAGGATAATATTGACTTAAATAAGAAAATAAATTTTCACTTGTTGTGATATCGGCATTAAAATAGCCAATTGAACAAACATCAGGGATGATAATACTATTAAGATTGCTTTTAAATATTTCAAGTTGTTTTAAAATAATCTGCGCTGTTTTATAAAATTTTTCTCCTTCATCTGTGGGAATGACTCCCTTAGAAAAACGGATGAAAAACTTTGTATTAAATTCATCTTCTAGGTTTTGAATAGATTTGGATAAGCTTTGTTGAGAAATCATTAAGTTTAAGCTGGCTGCATTAATGGATCTAGTACGATAAACTTCAGAAAAATAGTTTAATTGGTCAATATGCATATGCTCACTCCTTTCAAGCATAATATATGATTATTATAGCGTTAAAAATAAATAAATGCAATATGTGAATGAAAATAATGTTCAGCAATAAAAATATTATTTTCGGAGAGAGATTTTTATCAAATATTGCATTAGATTAGTAAAAGAGCTTCATATAAATGAAACAGTCAATAGTTAATAGACACAAAAAAGAATTAAGTTGCCAGTTCAATTCTGTATTGGACTGGCGTTTTTCCTTTTAGCTTTCTAACCGGTCTTAGGTAATTAAAATAATGAACTGCATCAGCAATAACTTTATTAAGGTCATCACACTTCCAGTACCGGAAGTGTGAACGAAGAACATCTTTGAATCTTCCGAAGAATGATTCAATAACCGCATTATCTCTTGGCGTTCCCGCTCTTGACATACTTTGAATTATATTGTATGATTTAAGTAGGTTACAATAACCTGCTGATGAGTACTGGACACCCTGGTCGCTGTGCAAAAGGATTTGGGTATCAGTGCTCTTTGCTTTTTCAAGGATTCTTTTTGCAGGCTTCATTACAAGGAAGTTATCAAATTTATCGCTTAACTCCCAGTCAAGAATTTCATTGTTGAATAAATCTAAGTAACAAGCAAGGTAATACCATTTGCCTTTATGTGAAAGATAGGTAACATCGGTTACAATTTTTTGCATAGGTTTCTCTGCTCGGTTTAATGTTCCTTTGCGTTTTAACCATTTGTAGTATCCTGAACGGGAAACTTCATAAACTTCACATAACTCTTTGACTGAATGTTTTTTATTTTCATTTTCAACGCAAGCATATATTTGTTGAATTACTTCCTTTTGGCATCGCCCCTTTCCGTTTCTATGGATTTTTTTAATCTTACAATTTCTTCGTTTTTCTTTAATAGTTCTCTCTCTAACAGAGCAACCTTGTATTCAAGTTGTTCCATTGGGGTGAGTTCTTTTTTATTGCTGTACTTTGCTAATGGATTGCCGGGTTTTCGCTTATTAACAAGAGCTTCTTCTCCACCTTGTAAATACTGCTTTGTCCATTTGTATATTTGCGAATTATTTATACCTGTTTCATGTTCCAAACTTCTAAGTGTTTCGCCTGATAAATTCCTTAATAATAATGCTAATTTTTCTTCTTTAC
>CALXSB010000129.1 GCA_944391005.1 uncultured Rickettsiales bacterium
CACCCCATGTGAATCTCAATATACACCACCATGTGAATGGCACCTCTCGCCCCCCCTGTCAAGGGGGGATAGGGGGGTTCGCCTCCCTTCGTAAGGGAGGTGTCCCGAAGGGACGGTGGGTTGACAAAAAAATTAAGAATTAAGAATTAAAAATTACACATGCGGTGAACTATACAATAAAGAAATTAAAAAATTGAAAATATAAAATTAAGAATAAAAAATATTAAAAAATAAAAAAAGATAAATAATAAAAGAATAAATAATTTATAATTTAAGATTATAAATTATAAATTAATCATAAATTAATAATTTAAGAAAATAATAATTGTAATCTTATATATATAAAAGTATTTTTTATTATTACCATTACATATATTTTTATCTATTTATTCTTATTAATCTATTAGCAGTGTTGAATATATAAAGATAGTTTTTTGAACCCCCCTTGCCCCCCTTCACAGGGGGGCTGGGAGGAGCCCTTTACAGTGTGGTGCAATTGAGAGAATGCTTTCATATGGAGACCGAGAGAATGCTTTTATGGTGGTATAAGTTGATAGCTCTTCATGGGGGGTGTGAGAGGGGCTTCACAGTGGGACCGAGATAGGAATCACCATGGTCCTCATTTGCAGTTGGGGCTAGTGGCCCCTTGAGATGGGGGTGGATTGAGGAGACCTTCACAGAGTGGTAGAATTGAGAGAGGAACCCCCACCACCACTTGACAGGGGGGGAAGTTGGTGCTGCCTTCACATGGTGGTGAATATGGAGTAGTCCCTTTACATGGGGGGACCGAGAGGGACATTTTACGTGATGGTCTGAGAGAATGCCTTAACAGGAAAGGTGAGATTGAGTGATAACTTCACAGGGGGTGGGCAAGATGGTGTCCTCACAAGGGGGGGCGAGTTTGGGACCACTTGACAGGGATGGCGAAGTTTGGTGTGGACCTTCACAGGGTGGTGAATATGTAGTAGCTCCTTCACATGGGGGACTGAGAGTGTGCCTTTATGGAGGGTAAAAATTAAGATTTACAGAATGGCAAAAATTTTGTCAACCCACCGTCCCTTCGGGACACCTCCCTTACAAAGGGAGGCGAGCCTCCCTTACCCCACTTCACAGGGGGAAGAATAGGTTATTTTTACATGGAGACGGAAATGAAGATTCATATGGGGTTGATTAGTGCTAGTTCTTTTACATGGGGGTGAGATATATGGCCAACTTCAAGGGGGCAAATTGGGAATACCACATTAACAAGGGGTTAAGTATGCTGGATACCTCACAGGAGGTGGATGGTATTTTCTTTACATGTGGAGTGGAGATGGCTAGCTCCTTCACATGTTAAGGTAAATGGATAATTCCTTGGAAGGGAACGTGAGTTGTTTCATAAGATGGTAGGACGGTTCTATAATACATATATTGCTACAATAGTATTATTAACAATACTATTACAATAACAATACTCTAATAAATAAAGCAATTATTAAAAAATTTGATATAATTAATTTATATAACTAATTTTAATTATTTTAGTCCATATTCTTTTAAGAGTTCCTCGCTTTCCTCTTTTAAATATTGAACTTTAACTCTTGTTGTTCCTTGTTCATGAAAGTCTAGTTTTTTTGCAACTTTTTTTGAAACATCTATAATTCTATTCTTGGCAAATGGACCTCTATCATTTATTCTGACTTTTACGCTTTTGCCGTTTTCTAAATTTGTAATTTTTACCATGCATGGCATTGGTAGGGTTCTGTGGGCTGCTGTGTAGTCATTCATGTTATATTTTTCACCATTGGCAGTTCTTTTGTTGTGAAAATCGCCTCCATACCATGAAGCCATACCAATTTCTTCATAATCTGGGTCCTCTCGCGGATAATAGGTTTGTCCTAAAACTGTGTAAGGATTGCCAATTTTATAGTATCCTTCGTATTTTTTTTTCTTCTTTTTAGTTTGATTTCTTACATTGTCTATTTCATTATATCTTTTATTTTGTCTTTCTAATTGATATTTTATATTGCTATTGTAATTTTCGTCCTCATAAAAATCGTCTGTATTAAAACGTCTAAGCTTATATTTTATATCCTGCGCATAAGATTTTGTAAAAATTGTGAATAATAATATGAGAATATAAATTATTTTATGATTTTTCATATCTTTTTATAATGTTTGTTGAATATCGTGTCCATCTGCTATCTTTATAGTCTTCTGAAAGAATTTTATAATATTGGACTGCTTCAAATTTTAAACCCAAAATTGTGTTTATTTCTACTAGTCTATAAAGTGCTTCTGGAACAAAATCTGATTTTGGAAAGTCCTGTATTACTTTTGTATAATGATTTATTGCACCAATATAATTTTTTCTTTTAAAATAATAGTTTGCTATACTCATCTCATTTCCAGATAGATAAGTTTCTGTTTTTTTTAGTTTATTTGATGCGTCTATTGCGTATTCTGTGTTTGGAAATCTATAGATTAAATCTTTGAAAGTTGAATCAGCATTCTCTGTTAGATCTCTTGCTTTGCTCATAGAGCTAACTCTATCAAAATAATTTAAACCTTTTAGGTAATACATATATGGTATATTTTCATTGATAGGGTTTGATTGAATAAAATAATCTATAACCCTAATTGAATCCTCATAATGCTTTGCTTTGTAGTATGAATATGATGCCATAATTAGGCCGTTAGTTGCATCTTCTGTAAATGGTTGAGAATCTTCTAATTTCTCAAACATTTCTGCGGCCTTTCCATAGTTTCCAATTTTTAAATTTCTCATGGCTTCTTCATAACTCTGTGGTGCTTCAACTTTAGGTTTTGAAGCACACGCAGAAATAAAGCTTAATAGAATAATTAGAGTTATAAATTTTTTCATATCTATAAACTTAATTTTATTTTTTAGCAACTGACTTTTTTGATGAAGTTTTTTTTGTGCTTTCTTTCTTTGAAGAATTATCTTCAGCTTTAGCATCTTCAAAATCTTTTACTAAACTTACAGTTTCTGATAAAACTTCAATCTCAACATTATTGGCTACTTCTATTATTAAAGTCTTTTCTTTAACTTTTGTAATTGTGCCAAAAATACCGCCAGCAGTTAATATTTTATCATTAGGTTTTAGGCCGGCAACCTCTTTTTCATGTTCTTTTTGCTTTTTTTGTTGAGGTCTTATTAAAAGAACATAAAATATAGCAATAAATATTATTAAAGGAACTAATGATGCTGTAAAACTTTGAAAAGTTGGAGCTTGTTCAGAAACGTTCGCAACGGTTTCGCTTGCTAAAGCTTCATTTAAAAAAAACATATCAATATTAAAAATTTATTAATTTAATAAAATTTTAAAAAACAATTGATTTAAAATCAAGCATTATATTTTAAACTTTTTAATATATATTATAATATTATTATAATGCAATATTAATCCGCATTTATTCCAATTATGCCAGGCGGTATATGCATATATAATTAATTATATATAAAGAGAATCATATATTATATTATTTTATATATTTTTACTATCACAATAATAATAGAATGAATAAAAAATAAGAATATTTGTGGAATTAGATATTATCTTTGTATAATTTTAAATTAACTTTTAATTAAAAAGATAAAAAGTATTGGTATTATAAAATATTATTTTAGATTTAGTCTATTGAGTGCAATTTATTTAATCCATTATTAAAAAATAAAGTGGCAAAATTATATTATAATATATAATTAATGTATAATATTATATCAATATTTAATTCAACAAAATTAATTATTTAAACGCTTGAAAGGTATTTTTTAAATAAAATAACAAATATTTGTTTTTTTTCTTGCTTTTAAAAAAAGTATAAATTAAAATAGTCTAGGAATGGGTGCTTAGCTCAGTTGGTTAGAGCATCTGCCTTACAAGCAGGGGGTCATAGGTTCGAATCCTATAGCACCCACCATTTAAATAGGAAGCGGGTGTAGCTCAGCTGGTTAGAGCGTCTGCCTGTCACGCAGAAGGCCGAGGGTTCAAGTCCCTTCACTCGCGCCATTTTATTGTATTAATATTTTCTTAAATTAAGATTTTTAGTCTTAATTTTTTTGTTTTTTTCTTAATATTAAATCGTATATAAACTTTTGATTTTTATCATTATAAAAATGGTTTAGCAATTATGCTGTATAAAATATTTTTTTATATATTGCACTAATAAATTGTTAAAAATAAAATATAAAAAAAATATTTATACATAATAAATACCGTGTAGTATATTATTTTTTATGAAAAAAATTGAATAAAATTGTAAATAATATACACACTAAATAGTTGTATTTTATATCAAATAAGGCCTTGAAATATATAGTTTAACTTCACTTGACTTTTTAAAAAAATAAATTTAGATTATAAGTGTTTTTAGAATTAAAAACATTAAATTTTTATTAAAAAAAATAGGAGTAGGTATGAAAAAATTTTTATCAACTGCTATGGTATTAGGTGCTTTATATGGAACAGCTAATGCTGCTGTTATTACAAGCCCAATCTATATGCCAGAAGCTGGTAAACTTTTGTCAGAAATTAGCATTGGATATACTACATCAGAATATGATGATGTTCCAGCTGGTGATAATGATGAATTACATGAAGCTTGGAATATTGCTGCTGAAGGTAAATTAGGTTTAATGAACAGATTGTCATTAAATTATGGTTTTGAGTTTGACTTTGCACAAAAATATGAGGACAAAGATAGATCTGCAGCTTTTAATGATTACTACTTTGGTTTAACAGGAAGAGTTCTTGATATAGATGCAAACAAATTAGATATTATTCTTAATGTTGGTCAAGAAAATTCAATCTTTATAAATGACCAAGTTTACGTTGATTTAGCTATTAGATATGGTTTAGATCTTGACATGTATAACTTGGGTTTCTCAGTTGCAGCTAAATATTATAATGATGTTGAAATTGAAAACACAAAAGTTGAAAGAGATATAGCTTTCAGATTGGCTTTAGAAAATGAATTTATCTTCACTGATAATTTCACAGTTGGACTTGATTTGTTCTATGCTTTCAATGGCGATGTTGAATACAAAATTGGAGGTATGAAATCAAAACTTGATTCATTTGATACATATGGATTTAATATTGATGCTAATTATGGCTTAAATGAAAATAATTTCATAGGTGTATACTTTGGTATGGAATTCTATAGTGATTTTGGAGAAGATTATTATACAGATCCAATGGAATACAATTTTGGTATCAAATACACTACTCAATTCTAATTGCTTAATTAGTTATTGATAAATAGAAAATAAAGAAGGAAATTTCCTTCTTTATTTTTGTATCAATAATACACATAAATAACACGACAAGTTTAATTTTATAAATTAAATAATAAAATATATTCTAGCAAACTACAGTAAAAATTATAAAATTTTATTTATTGGCAAACAATAAATAACGGTTTGATATAATTATTGGATGACTAATTGCTATTATCATAAAAAATAAATGAATTTTTAACTAATATTCTCTAGCTAAATTATTGATTATATTAGTTAATTCAAGAGGTGTTTTTATGATATAATCAGCACCAACATTTTTTAAATCTTCTGGTTGAGTAAAATTATTTGATGCAATATACCCAATAACTTTACAGTCAGAAACACCATTTAAAACTTTTTTAGCGTCTGCACCCGATTTACAACCTGATATTGAATCCTCAATGCTAACTAGGCAATTATTTTTGTTTTCTATATCAAATTTTTTAACTATATCGTTATAGGCAAATAAATAACCATTTGGGTCTGGCTTTAATTTTTTTGTGCCGACTTCACCACAAATATAAACATTTTTGTCTATGTCAAAAAATTCTTTTAAATCTTTAACTGCTGGATTATTAAATTTTGCCTCAAAATCTATTCTATAAGTTGATGTTACAATCGCCATTATAATATTTTTATTCTTTTTAATATTTCTTAAAACTTCTAATATATTACTTGTTAGTAATAAATCATTACTTCTTTCTAATTCGTCTTGAAAAATTAAATTTAATTCATTAACATTAATAACTGTATTTTTATCTATATAACCATCACTTTTAAGTTGTTCAAGAACT
>CALXSB010000130.1 GCA_944391005.1 uncultured Rickettsiales bacterium
AATATCAATAATCTGGTTCATAAATTCTTTTAATTCATTTACTGTAACTAATCTTCCATTAATTTTGCAAGAATTTCTTCCATTGCTATGAACTTCTCTTGAAACAATAATATTTCCTTCGACTGAGTTTTCATTTTTGGGGCAATAAAAATTTGCTTCAATAAACGAAAAATCTTCACCATTACGAATTACCTCTTTTGAAAATCTTGCTCCTGCTAAAATTGCAAGTGAACCAATAATTAGGGTCTTGCCTGCACCAGTTTCACCTGTTAGTATGTTAAAGCCTTCATTAAAATCAATTGATAAATCATCAATAATTCCCACATTTTTAATATGTAATGTTGTAATCATATAAAAAATACACCCCTTATTTAAGCAAATTATTTAATTTAAATTCTGCATTCAGCAAATGTCTGTTTGTCTGGAATTATTATATACCAAATTTTTGTTTTGTCAACTATTTTTTAATATTTTATAAACATAAAAAATAAAACAATAAAGTAGAAACTCTATTGTTTTATTTTTATTTTAATGGCACAGCCATCTTTAAAATAAACAAAGTTAGTATAATAATTTGGTGACCCCTACGGGAATCGAACCCATGATTCAGCCTTGAGAGGGCTGCGTCTTAACCGCTTGACCAAGGGGCCTTATTGACTATTCTATTAATATAACATATTTTATTCATTTTAGTCAATTATTTTTCATATATTTTTTCAGCTTTATTTTTTCGTTTATCTGTATCAAATATGGAAATCACGATTACTCATTCATTTTTATATTTCAACAATTTTATTAAATATTGTTTCTAACCTTTGTTCTTGTTTTGTTAAATATAAATATCCAATTAATGCTTCAAATGCTGTAGCATAAATATAATCTTGTACAGTTGCATTTTTTGCAATGTGATTAATTTTTGTGTTTCTTCCTCTTCTAACAATGTCTTTTTCTTCCTCAGTCAATATATCTTCTAGTTGTTGTAGTAGTTCGGCCTGTGCCTTAGCTTTTACATATTTAATAGATTTAATATGTAATTCATGTGGCTTTAATTTAGTTGTATTTATTAAATGGGTACGAATGTATAACTCGTATACTGCATCTCCTACATAAGCCCATGTTAATGGTGATAATTGTTTTACTTCTTCTATTGTTCTGTTTCTATCAAATAAATCCAATTTTCATTTTCTCCTTATATAATAATATCAAAGTGTTCCAACTGTTTCTAATGTAATTCTCCCTAGTTTTCCGCTTCTAAAATCATCTAGTAATATTCTTGCAACTTTTTCATGATTGATTTCTCCGCCAGAAATTATAGCACCACGTTTTTTTCCTATTATATTCATTAGTTCTAATGTTTTTTCATTTTCTTCTAAATCATTATTTTTCAAAATATTGGTGACTTCATTTTCTTGCAGTTTATATCTTTCCATTAGGTTTGATAAGTAACTATTTTGTAATACTTTTAATAATTCAAATCCAATATCTAATGTGGATAGAATATCATCCTTTATTGTTCCAGTATATGCTAAATTTAGTGCTACTTTTTTATCTTGAAATTTGGGCCATAAAACCCCTGGTGTATCTAACAATTCAATTTGGTCTGATACGTGTATCCATTGTTTTTGTCTTGTAACTCCTGGTCTATTTCCTACTTGTGCTGTATTTCGTTTTGCTATTCTATTTATAAAAGAAGATTTTCCTACGTTTGGAATTCCTAATATCATAACTCTAATAGATTTGCCTACTCTTCCTTTATTTTGATATTTTTCTTCATCATAAATTTGAACTATTTTTTTAATAGTTTCTGGAATTCCTTTTCCTGAAACAGAATCTACTAATACAGCTGGAATTTGATTGTTTTCAAAATATGAAATCCATTTTTTATTTTCTTTTTCACACGATAAATCAGACTTATTTAAAATAATAAGTCTTTTCTTATCTTTTATAATTTCTTTTATGTCTGGGTTTTGGCTGGATATTGGAATACGGCTATCAATAATTTCTGCTACAATATCAATTAATTTTAAATCTTCTATAATCTGTTTTTTGGTTTTTGCCATATGCCCAGGATACCAGTTTATATTTAAATTATCACTCAATGTTTTTACCTTCTTCCTTGTATTTATAACAAGATTTAAACGAGCGATTACTAATCGCTCCTACTTCTAATATCTAACTTCTAACCTCTAGCACATTACATTATTCTATATTGGTTTTTATCAGCTCTTTCGTCTAATTTTCGATCAAAATCTTTATTTTTATAAAACCAGTCTGTTTGTTTGTCCACCGGATGTGCTTTTCTATTTTTATCTAATAGCACATCAAAAAATGCTGCTATAGGAATTATTATACCAACAAAAGCAATTAAAATAGATAAATAATTGTCTATTCCTGCATTTATTAGTTCTTCTTCATTAATAATGCTTATAATGTTTTGATATAGATATATGCCATAATAAGCCAAATGTGAAATTAGATAAATTATTGAAGGTAATAATTTTCTTTTGGTAATAAAACAAATACAAATAAAAGTAATAAATAATAAAGCAATTTCCATTGTTAAATCAATTGGTTCTGCTACGAATTCTGTTCCTAACGAATAAAGAATTGTTGTTATTACTCTAAACCCCCAAAACATAAAGGCAAATATGGCAATTAGCCAACTGGATAAATTTTTCATTGGTTTCCACCTCTTTTATTTTTATATACATTTTAAGTATACCATATGTGCTTTTAAAATTCTATATTTTTTGACTTATTTTTCTAACCAAAAACAGTATAATCTGTTTAGATTATACTGTTTTTGGCTAATAATTAATCTACAAAATTGAATTCATCTTCAAATTTATCTTTAAATATTTCAAATACTTTATTAAGTATAGTTTCATCTTCTACACTTACATAAGATTCTTCATCTTCTGAGTCTGTATCTTCTAGTTTAAGTATTACA
>CALXSB010000131.1 GCA_944391005.1 uncultured Rickettsiales bacterium
TACCCCCCTTGACAGGGGGGGTGAATGGTGGAAATTCCCTTCACAGGGGGGTAGAACTGAGAGAACCCTCTTTACCTCCATTCACAGGGGGTGGATTGAGGAGACCTTCACAGAGTGGTAGATCTGGGAGAGGAACCCCCACCACCACTTCACAGAGTGGTGATGTTGGTTGTGCTCCTTCACATGGCGAGTGATATGGAGAGGTCCCTTTACAGGGAGGGGGCGAGAGGGACCTTTTACGTGATGGTCTGAGAGAATGCCTTAACAGGAGAGGTGAGATTGAGTGATAGCTTCACAGTAGGTGGGCGAGATGATGTCCTCACAAGGGGGGGGCGAGTTTGGGACCACTTGACAGGGAGAGTGATGTTGGTGTAGTCTTTCACGAGGGCGACTGAGAGAGAAACCCCCGTATTACTACTTCACATGGTGAGATGGGAGATCTTCGTAGAGGGGATTAAGAGGAGAACGCCCATTGTTTCTCTTTATAGGCGGGTGAGTTTGTGGCTCCTTCACAGGATTGGAGAGAGTTCCTTGACAATGGAACAACGTTGAGGACGCACACAGTATATATGGTGTTGGACCCTTTATATTTTGGCATAGGGAGAGACTATTTCATATGGAAAAAATGTGTAGAGACCTTAACATGTTGTGAAGAAATGGACTAATTAATAAGTGGTGCAATATGGTATATTGATGGGACTATAAAAACACTGAAGAACCATAACAGAGATTGATTGGTGTGGAATTTCTGATGGCACTGATATAAAAGGTGAAAGTTCTGATATTGCAGGCTATGTGGTTCTTTACAATGGTTATATAACCAATATTCTACCAATGGTGCTAGTATGTTGAATTGTTTTTGCTATAAATTAAAATTATTATTCTTAATAGCTATAAATTTTATATTTTTTTGAGGTTATTTGAGAATATTTAATAAATCAGATAATTTATTTAGCTGATAATCTCCAAGTCCTATTTTTGAAGCGTAGCTAATGGATGCTGATTTAAATTTGCCATTGTTTGCAGCTTTTATGTCAACTTCGGCATCGCCAACAACTAAACATTCGTTTACGGATTTGTTTAATTTTTTTGCTGCCAATAGGAATACTTCTGGATCCGGTTTGCTATTCTTTATTTGATTTCCGTCGGCAATGGCGTCAAAAAAATCAAAATATCCAACTTGTTTTAGAATAAAAGGGGCGTTTTTGCTTGATGATCCTACTGCAAGTTTATAGTTTCGTTTTCTTAATTCATCTAATGTGTATTTTACATCGCTGCTGACGGAGTCTTTTGTCATGCTTTTTAAATACTCTTGGTAGAATTCATTTTTTCTATCTGCTACTTTTTTTCTTAATTCATCTGAAACTACGCCTTTATATCTTTCAAGTAATATGTTTGCACAGTAAACTCTGCTTATGCCTCTGAATTGTTCGTTTATCTCTCTATCAAAATATATTCCTAATTCGTCTGCTACTTTTTGCCATGCTAAATAATTATATTCATCTGTTGATGTTATAACTCCATCTAAATCAAAAATAACCGCTGATATTTTATTTTCCATTTTTTATTTTCCATTTTGTTGCGTAATAATTGTAAACTTTAATCATTAAAAATCAATAGTATTAATTAAATACTTTTGACTACAATGGTTGGTCTTGCTTCTGGTTGATTATATATTCTTTCTAAAAAGCTTTGTTTATTTTTATTTAATACTATGCCAATATTGCTTTTTTCGTTGACTACGGCAATTGTTTTAAAACCAGCTTGATTTCCGCCAACTATGTCTGTTGCGAAACTATCGCCGATCATTGCTACTCTTGAGGGATTATATTCTATATTTTCTAATGTTAGTCTATCTTTTAGGTAGTTGTAGAAATGTTCGCTTGGCTTTCCTGTCATTATTATATTGTGATTGCTTTTTGAACATATTTTTGCAAATCTGCCGGCTCCAATTGTTTGTGTGTTATTTTCAAATGGTGTTCTTCTATCGGGGTTTGGAACTATAATTGGAAGTTGTTTTTTTAATACTGTATTTAATACTGAATTTCTTGTTAATGTTAAATATGATGATTTATTTTCAATTGCTATTCTTTCGTGACTCTGTTCGTCTTTTGGAGTGCCTGTTATAACTGCGTCAGCCTCTTCTATATTAAATGTTTGTTCAAACTTATTTGAGTTCTCACCATTAAAAATTATTGAACTCTTTAGATCGTCTTGAACAAAAATTCTTATTTTTCTATTTTGAATATTTGTTTTGCTTTTTATTATTTTTTCAATTTCGCCAGTTTTTAGCATTTGATTTAGGACATCTCCGGAAGTTATGGCGAAATCAAAGTGTTCTCCTTGTATTAATCCTTTATTTTTTATGTTGCTAATATATTTGTCGCCGCAATCTACATCGTTTGAAGCTATAATAACTTTTTTTCCAGAATTTTTTAGATATTTTAAATATTCCAATGTCTCCTCCTGTATTTCGCCGCCACTGTGTATAACGCCATGCATGTCAAATAAATATACATCAATATCTTTTTCAAGTGGTGCTAAATTTTCAAACTGTGGAATATCTGTTGGTATTCCTTCTATAAGTGTGTTATAGTTTTTTAGGTTTGATAAATAATTTTTTACTAATCTTGCGGCCATTATAACAGAACTGCATTGCTGTGTTCTTGAGTTAAAGCTGTCAAATTGTGGCTTTCTCCATTCGTTGCTTTTTACATAATCCATAGCCTTAATTTTGTGAATGTTTAATAATTCTAAATCTTGATATAAATTGTTCTTTTTTAAGGAATCCATAAAGGCATTTATTTTTGCGGTTGTTGAATTTAGTTTGTTATTTTTGTCGCAAAAGTCTTTATATCTTTTTCTTAAATTTCCTAATATATCGTTCTCGTCCATCTCATGTTTTACTAGTTGCTCTCTAGCTGGATCTTCTTTTTCATAACCATTTTTAACGTATCCAAGTTCAATTCCAATGGCATCTCTTACGGGCTCTTTAACGCTATGCCAATTGTCGTATAATATATTGTGGGCTATATTATTGGCTATTACTTCATTTTGCACTTTTAAATGTATTGCTTTGTTGTATTCGCCAGCAAGGACTTCAGACAAGGCCTGCAGGCCAGGCTGCAGTGGAGAACCGCCAGAATGATCTATTATATAGTTATTATATTTTCCCGACATAAATGCGGCACAATACATTGCATATTCAAATTTTTTTGCATCAAACTTATTATTTGTTTTAAATATATCAAGTTCTTTTATACCATTCATATTTAAAAAAGGTTTTAACTTTTCATCTAATGGAAAATATAATATATCTCTAGGTAGCTTTTTTCTAATTTCTGATTTTCCAGATCCAGATAAACCTATAATGTTTAAAAATTTTTGTTTTGTATTTAAGTTTAATTTTTGAGCAATATTTTTAGATGCGATTATATGTATTTCTTCTACTTTTTTACCTTTTAATATAGAAGAACCGCCGCTTATAAAAGTTGTATTTATAAAATCTTTAAAATTTTGATCTTTTAGTAAGTCAAATACTGTCTCGTCTATGTTCTCTTCTAATCCAATTTCTTTCATACCTTCTATTATTGTGTTTTCAATTGCGTTTTGAGAAAGATTATCGTATAGTGAAGAAGAAGATTTAGATATACCATTTTCTTGCTTATTATATATAGAATTAATTTCTTTACTGTTATGTTCCATTGTATCAATAATTATTAATTTAACTTTATCCATGTTTAACAAGTATATTTAATTAATAAAAAAGTTAAAGCAAAAAATATGATATTTTTCTTTACAACTATCAAAAAAAAGTTTATAATTAAGAGATTAAAAATAAAAAAATAGATATATGTTGCCAGAAACGTTTTATTATAAAAAAGATAGATTAAATCAAATTAGAGGATTTTGCACAACAGTTAAGTTTGGATCCGTTAACAAAGCAGCGAAACATTTATTATTGGAACCGGCTACAGTTAGCAAACAAATAATTACCCTAGAAAGAGATGTCAAAACAAAATTGTTTGATAGAACTAATAAAAGAAAACTAACCTTAAATAAATATGGAGAAGAATTTTATAAGCAATCTATTGGTATACTTCAAAGTATAGATAGCTTATTTTCAAATTTCTATAATAATATAGTAGAAAATGAAGAAAAAGAAATTAAAATTGCTTCTACTCATACAGCTATATGCCATTTATTACCAAGATATATTAAAGAATTTCAAACGATAGATAATAGTATAAATTTTAAAATATTTAATATACCGCTTAATGATTCTTTAGAAAAGCTTTCAAATGAGGATGTTGACTTAGTTATATGGACAACAAGTGATATTTCTTCTGAGTTCACCGCAAAAACAATATGTGAATTTAAACCAAACATTATAATGCATAAGGATAATTTATTATCAAAAAAAGAAGATTCAAAAATAACCTATCAAGACCTTCAAGATCAGAATATTCTAATGATGGATAAATATAACAATGATGATTTATTTTTGCAAATTATTAAAAATTATAATTTAGGTGGAAATATTAAATTTATAAATGGCGATTGGGAATCAATAAAATGTTTTGTAAAAATGAACTTGGGAATACATTTTTATTCTGAAATATATAAAGAATTTAATGAGTTTGTAGATGATGATATAGTATGCAAAAATATAGAACATTTATTTCCAAATGTTGAATATAAATTAATAACAAAAAATGGAAAAAAATTTAATAAAAATATTAAAGAATTTCTAAAAATAATAGAAAGCAATACTCATCTATAGAAGTATTGCAAATAATATTACTTAGTTCAAACCACCTATTATCTTATAGGTGGCAGTATTTTAATATTAATTGATGATATATTCTCAAAATAATGATATTTAGCTGTTCATTAAATATAGCAAATATATTACTAGCAATATTGCAAATATTTCTTTAATTGCTAATTATATTTTCAACAATGTTTTTCCATAGTATTGATGGCAGAGTTCCTCCAGTCGTTCTACCCATGCTTGTATTATTATCATTTCCAATCCATATGCCAATCACCATATCTTTAGTATACCCTATAAACCAAGCATCGGAATAGTTTTGACTTGTTCCAGTTTTTCCTCCTATGTATTCTTCGCCTTGATCAATAAGACTTTCTACTGAAGCGTTTTTGCCCGTTCCGCTTCTAACCACTTCATACATCATTTCTTTCATATAGTTTACTTCTTCTTTGCTTAGTATTTTTGACAGTCCCGCCGTTCTTCTTTTATAAATTATATTATTGTCATCTTTATTCTTTATTTGTGTTATTGAATAGGGAATAACTGCATTTCCACCATTATTAATTACGGCATAGGCAGATGTTAATTCAAGAAGATTTACTTGCGTTGTTCCTAAAGCTATTGTTGGGTCATCCATATCAATTTCTGAAATAATTCCCATCTTTTTAGCGATTTTAGCTACGTTTCTTACTTTTGAATATTCTGATATTTGTATTGCTACAGAATTTAATGATTTTGCAAAAGCTGTTTTCATTGAAACTTCACCATAATATTTTTCACCATAGTTTTCTGGAAACCAATTTCCAACAGCTACAGGCTCGTCTATAAACCTAGTTTCTGGAGTAAAATTTTTTTCTTTTATACCGGCTAAAAATACGAAAATTTTAAATGCCGAACCAGGTTGCCTATAGGCATAGATTGCCCTATTAAATTCGCTTTTATTATAGTTTATACCTCCAGTCATACCAAGTATGGCACCATCATTTGATAGGGCTATAACAGCTATTTGACTTTTCTTTAGCCTATCCTTATATTTATTTGCAAAATTTGATACGCTTGCTTCTATTGCCTTTTGAACTGTTTTATTTAATGTTGTTTTAATTTCAATGTTTGTTTCGTTTGTGTAATCCTGTATTTGTCCTCTAATCCAATCTGCAAAATACAATTCTTCATTAAGTCTTTCATCAGAATTTATTGTCGCCTCTATTATGCTGTCTAAATATGTGTTTAAATAATTATTGTATTCTTCTTCTGATAACAAATGTGCATTATACATATTTGTTATTATTTGTTTTGTTCTTTGCTTTGAAAGTATTGGATTATTTTGCGGAGAATATTTTGATGGTGCTTTTAGAAGTCCGATTAGCATAGCACTTTCTTCTAAATCAAGCTGAGAAACCGTTTTGCCAAAATAAAATTTTGATGCATCTTGAATACCATATTTTCCAGCTCCAAAATAAGCCTTATTCAAATACATTGTTATTATTTCTTCTTTTGTGAGTTTTTTTTCAAGCTGTATTGATAAAAGCAATTCTTGAATTTTTCTTTTTAGAGTTTTTTGTGAATTTCTTAATATCATTTTTGCAAGCTGCTGCGTAATAGTTGATCCGCCTTGTTTAGCATAGCCGGCTTTTATATTGGCAATCATTGCCCTTAATATTCCAAGATAATCAAAACCATGGTGCTTAAAAAATTTTCTGTCTTCTGTTGCGATTAACCCATCAACCAAGTATAATGGAAATTCTGCATAATTTGTTATATTTGAACTTAATTCTCCATAGCTTTTGATTTCGTCTCCATTTGAATATAATATTTGAATGTTTATATCTTCATTAATTTCCAATTGCGGAGTTATATCCGGCAAGTCTTTACTGCAATAGGCAAGCAATAT
>CALXSB010000132.1 GCA_944391005.1 uncultured Rickettsiales bacterium
TAACCGAGCCTCTCGTTAATCACGCTTCCTCAGTTATTTTAAACTAAGAATTTATACATCTATTCCACGGCACATTCGTCGATAAGTTCAAATCATAATACCACCAAATTGCCGAAAAAAGACGAAACTCAATAAAATTTCATATATTGACATTAATATATTCATAGTATATCATAAATTGAATAAAATACAAATATATAAAACTTTATAAAAAAGGAGAGTTTTTAACAAAAATAAAGTAATTTTTATTATTTTGTTTTAAAACAATAAATTATATGAAAATTAACAAAATAGAGACCAATATAAAAAGAAAATTATATATGCATGAAACAAATAATATATCCCTTTCACCTATATCAAGCAATTTAGAAACACAAATTATCAAAATCATCCCCAAATATGAATTTCAAACAATACTAGGTTTTGGAGGAGCAATTACTGAAAGTTCTGGTCATGCATTAAATACAGTTAATAACAACATTCTTAATGAAATTATAGATAAATACTTTTCTAAAAAAGGTATTAATTATAATTTTTGTAGAATCCCTATCGGAAGTTGTGATTTTTCTATTGATAGTTACTCATATTCATATGACAAAGAATTGTCAGACTTTAATATAAAAAGAGACCTAAAATATATCATTCCAGTTATAAAATCAGCTCAAAATCAAAATGCAAAGCTTCAAGTTATAGCTTCTCCATGGTCTCCACCAGCATTTATGAAAAGCAACTATCGATTATTTCTGGGCGGAAAATTATTAAAAGAATACAAACAAACATGGGCTAATTATTTAGTGAAATATATAAATGAATATTCTAAGCAAAATATACAAATTGAGTATATGACTATTCAAAATGAGCCTGATGCAATGCAACCTTGGGAATCTTGCCAATATACTGCTGAGGAAGAAGCAGATTTATTAAAAAATTACCTATATCCTACATTTAAAAAAAACGGACTATCTACCAAGTTTCTGATATGGGACCACAACAAAGATAAAATATTGGAAAGAGCAGAATCTATCCTAATAGATAATAATTCACTAAATTATGCTACAGGTATTGCTTTTCATTGGTATACCGGTTCTCACTTCGAAGCATTAGATTTACTTTCAAAATTATTTCCGAACAAACTATTATTTCATACAGAAGGCTGCACTGGTTATTCTAAGTTTAAACCAGATGATGAATTATTCAATGCCGAAATGTATGCCAGTGAAATAATTGGTGATTTTAATAATGGCGTCAATGCTTTTATCGACTGGAATATTGTATTAGAATATAATGGTGGCCCTAATCATGCCGAAAATTATTGTAATAGTCCTATTATGATAAATAAAAAACATGACGGATATATTATAACACCTTCATTCTATTATATAGCACATTTTAGTAAATATATTGAACCTAATGCTAAACGAATTTATTTTCAAAAATTTTCAGAAAATATTTCTATGACAGCCTTTAAAAATCCTGACAAAAGTGTTATTATAATATTGTTAAATAAAACGAATTCTAGTATTGAGTATAATTTATGTTATAATAATCATGTACTTCATGACAATTTAGATAGTCATGCAATCGTAACTTTTGTAATAAAGGATGTGTAAAACATATGATAAAACGAGAAGATAATCCAGATTTTTTAAATGAGTTCTTAGATTATTCTATTACTGCTTTAAATAAATCTCCAAATAGTGTAAAAGAATATAATTATGATTTGGCTATGTTTTTAAAATTTATTAAATTGCATTTTAATCTAACATCAGAAGAAGATTTTAAATTAATAAAATACAATGATATTGCAATTGACACTATAAAAAAAATCACTCTAAATGATATTAATGCTTTTCTTGCGTATTTAGCAAAAGAATATCATAGTAAACCAAGTACAAGAGCAAGAAAAGCTTCAAGTATTCGTATATTTTTTGATTATTTGATTGAACCCGCTGGTTTGATAAACGAAAATCCTGCATTAAAGTTAAAAACTCCAAAATTAGATAAACGTTTACCTAAATACCTTTCTTTAGATGATAGCAAAAAGTTATTAGATGTTACAGCTAATGAAGATAATAGAAATTTTCAAAGAGATTATGCTATTATTACTCTTTTTTTAAATTGTGGTATGCGTTTGTCTGAATTAGTAAATATCAATATAAATGATATTAATTTTAATGACTGCAAATTAAATGTTGTTGGAAAGGGAAACAAAGAAAGAACTATCTATTTGAATAAAGCTTGTATGAAAGCTGTTAGCGAATATCTAGCAGTCAGACCAAAAGAAGGTGTGAAACAAGACAAAAAACATTCTGAAAAAGCTTTATTTCTAAGTGAACGTAAAACTCGTATTGGTAATAGAACTGTTGAAGATATAGTTTCAAAACATCTTAGACAAGCAGGTTTAGATACTAGAAAATATTCTGTCCATAAATTAAGACATACTGCTGCTACTCTAATGTATCAATATGGACAAGTAGATATAAGAGCTCTTCAGGAACTTTTAGGTCATGAAAGTATTGCTACTACTGAAATTTATACACATGTCGATAATGAACAAGTAAGAAATGCAGTTGAAAGGAACCCTTTAGCTGATTTGTAAATTTTTTTATACCCACCTATAATATCTTTAGTTTTGTAGGTGGGATTTTTTAATCTCAAAGCAATTTTGCATATATACCGAAAGCACTTTTTTAAATTTCAGGAATTAATAATTTCTGTCCGTCATTAAGATTAGCATCTTCTAAATGATTAATATCTTTCAAATCTTTTATAATAAATCTGATATCTTTTCCCCTATAATAATCATTGCTACTTGATTCTTTATATGCTATAGACCATAAAGTATCTCCTGAATAAACATACTTTTCTTTATATTGTGTCTTTGTATTAGAATATGAAGTTTTAAATCCAGCTACTATTATAATACTAATAAACAGTAGTATTGATAAACTTCTTATAAATTTTCTTTTATTTACTATTTTCACTGCAACCACCTCTTACAAATTTTTGTTTGTTTTACAGTTGCAATTATAACCGAACATTTATTCTTTGTCAATGCTTTTTTCAAAAAAATGTTCGGTTTTCAAAAACTCTCAAAAAGAGCCACTAGGAATATCATTCTTTTCATTATCTCCTCGGCTTGGTCAGTTATAGAAAATGAAATTTTCTATAACTAAACATTATTGCACACAATTTTACTAGCGTAAAATTGGCGCACGAACAATGACGCGGGCATCAAAATATTATAAACAGAGAAAATGTTTGAAAAGCCCGCTATTGTTCTATAGATTATAAATTCTAAGATTTAAATAACCGAGCCTCTCGTTAATCACGCTTCCTCAGTTATTTAAATCTAAGAATTTATACATCTATTACACGGCACATTCGGAGCTAACTCAAAGAATGATATTCCTAGTGGCTCTTTTTGAAAGTTTCAGTATTTACTATGTTATGAGGATTTTTTATCAAATATTTTCATATAATATGGTTGAATTTCAGGAAGTAAACTATCCAAATAAATAACATTTCCATCTATATCATTAATTTTTATATTTGGAAAAGTTCTAATCATTTTCTCATCATCCCATAAAGTATATATCATATTAGCTATAAACTCATTATCATAATATTTTTTGTACTTCTCATCTATTTCCTCTTGATTTTCCATTTGTATATTATTAATTTTGGCTAATCTAACAATAAAAGCATCCTGTGCAAAACAAGTAGCCATGCAATCCACTAGTAAAAATATCGTAATTATCAAAACAATTGCTTTCAACACTTTGATAGAAACTTTTTCCTTTATCTTATTTATTAATCTATCTATTTTAGGATTTACTTTTCTTACCAAAAATACTGTTAATAATCCCCAAAAAATAGAATACAATAAGCATATTCTTCCGATTAAGATTTAAGATATAATTAGAATAATCCCACCATTGAGTATGTATAAAAGTCTCTGTAAGAAAGCTTATCATATATTCAATTGCAGAACCTATAACATATCCACCTACAAATAGGGTAAAGTTATTCTTATCAAAATATTTTGAAAAAAGAATAATACATATAGCTCCCACACCATATATTCCCAAAAATGGTCCGTATAAAAAGCTTTGTCTACACTCCCATACTCCTTTTGTAATTATCCCAAATATAGTTTCTAGCACATAGCCAATAAAACTATATATGATAAAATATGTTGCTAATCTCCAAAAGCTTTCTCCTAAAATTGAAAAAGATTTTTTATTACTAATTTCTTTCATATTTATTTCCTTTATCTTATAATCTATATTAATTGATTTAGTTCGCCTTTTATATTTGCACAATAATTGCGAAGCAATTTTACACATCTGGCGAAGCTGCTTTTCTTATTTTGTCTCTATATTAGAATATTTATTATATAAATTTCTTATATATTGTTTATTAAATGCTTCTTTAATGCCATCCTTACTAAGCTTTGTAAAAAATTCTATAAATAACTCGTCTAGGTTCTTATTAATTTTTATCTTATCCCTTTCTTTCATATAATAGCTTAATTCATAATCTTGAGTCCAACTTTTTCCCTTATAGACTAATCCTGCTGCAGTTTTATCACATAGCATTTCAACCACATATCTATATGGTGGCATTGGTGTCTGATTCGGTGCAGTTTCATCTATCCAATATTCTGTATGATGTTTATTTCTTCCTTTATGATGTAGCCAGGCCTCCGAATACCCCTTAGCTTTTTTTGCCTCTGTTATAGGCGAATGGTCTCCAGCATAATATTTTACACTCTCAATAAATTCGGTTGGAGAAAATTTTGAAAAGTCATGTAAAAAACCTCTATATGGAATCCCTGACTTGCAAGCTAATTTAAATACAACCCATTTATGCTTATTTACTAATTTAATGTGTTTGATTATCTTTTTTAATGTTATATTGTTATCCAATTTTTTATCATATCCTTTTCTACTTTTTGTATCATTTCGAATGTTAAATGGATTATTATTTTTTTATTATCCCTCTGCTTGCTCTTCACGGCATATTCGGAGCTAAATCAAAAAATAATAAGCCCCTCCATCTCTGAAACGATATTACGTTTTTAGTTTACTATAATTTTTTTATAAAATCAATAAATTTTATTA
>CALXSB010000133.1 GCA_944391005.1 uncultured Rickettsiales bacterium
ATTATCAAAAGATTATATTGACTTTCTTAAAGAAGGACATAAGAATCAAATATTTGCCATAATAGGAAATATGAAAAGCAATAATATTAAGGAAGAACTATTAATAAAATTATTAAATAAAAGAGAATTTTTTCAAGAAGGAAACATTGATAAAATTATAAATATAATAAAAACAACAAAGCTTTCAGATCCGGAATTAATAAATTCAATATTTAATAATAAAAATTTTAATAACGAAAAAAATTCAAATAAACTATATGATGTTTTTTCCAATATTAAAGATGAACAAACAAAGGTTAATATTTTATTATCTTTAATACAAAAAAATAATTTAAACAACAGCTTAGGTAATAAAATATTAAAAAAATCTAGAGAATTTTCAGACGATTCCAGTAAATTCCAGATGGTTAGCGAATTATCAAATTATGATTACTATAATTTAGGAAACAGAAACTATAAAAATTTAATACTTGATACAATAAAAAATATTAAAAACCCTAATTATAGAATCTTAGCAATTTCAAGAATATGTCCAAAAATTCTTAATAGCAATTTACATAACAATCAAAACTTACAGGATAATAAAGAAATATTTAATATGATTGACAATGTAAATAATATAAACCTGTCATACAAAGATATCTCAGAATCTTTACATAATTTAGTTTCAAATATAGCATATCTAAAATCGCAAGAATATAATAAAAAAGTTGCCAATATGGTTTATAGATTAATAAAAAATGAAAATAACAAGAAATTACCAAATGAATACTTGTGCGAAATCGTTGACAATATTCAGTATATTAAAGATAAAGAATGCAAAAATCTTATATTTGAAATGGTTGACAAACAGTTAAAAAACAGCACAGTTGATGAAAAAGTTAAAATTATGCAAACAATAACTCATAATATAGATCATCTAGATGATAGATATAAGGATGCCGTAATAAAAACCGCCGCACAACTAAATGAACCGAAAAAAGTTCTCGTGAATAACAAATACAGCACTTATTCTTATGATAAACTATTAGATGGAAGACCTATTGAATTAGCTCTATCAATGATTACGAATAATATTGAACACTTTAAAGACAAAATACCAGAAATAGTCAACATAATAGATAAAAAATTTAAAGATAAACAAGATAAAATGAAATATTTAAATAGAATTTTAAAGAGTAATATTGAACTTGACAATGAAACATATAACATAGTATGCAAAAATATATTTAATAGTAAAAATTCTAATGAAGTAAAAATTGGCGGAATCGTAGCACTTGATAATATAGATTATTTTATAAAAAGAGATAAGGACTTTTTAAATAATCACGATTACTTAAAAAGTATAGTAGACGCGGCTTTAGCAATAAAAAAAGAAAATCACAATAATGGCATTATTAAACATGGTGATAATTCATACTCTTCTTTTGACAATAAAAAATTCTTTTCTGATTTTTCAAAAAATGTAGATAAATTTGCGAATATTATCAATAATGATTATAATGACAGTGAAAGAAGAATAATTAAAACTATTATAAATAAAAATAAAGCAAGAAGTTTATTCTGCATAGAGTAAAAAATAAGCCCATCATCAAGATGGGTTTATTTTTATCCATTATTTTATATATTTTCTGGCTTCTTCTAATTCTTCAATAGTATTTACATCGGCCGGTGCATCTTTATTTAGCTTCATCTCATCTTCTGTAATAATTCTAGCCTTAATAGTCATGCCATTTTCTAGTGCCCTCAATTGTTCTAAAGCCTCTCTTTCCTCTAAAACACCAAGTGGCAATGAAACCATTTTTCTCAAAGCACTAGCCGTATAAACATATATTCCAATATGATGATACAGATCCTGATTCTTAATTTTTGCTGGATCTCTTGTAAACGGACAATTAGCAGCTCTTGTAAAATAAAGTGCCCTGCCCTCTTTTTCACCATCTCTTAAGCCCATGACAATTTTTACATTTGTTGAATTGTCAGAATCTTCCTTTGTTCTAAAAACCATACCACAAGTAGCAATATCGCATCCGCCATTTTCAATCATTTCTATTAATGGCAAATTTACTCTTGGATCAACATTTAAGCCATCACCCTGGAAATTCACAACTATATCATATTTTTCGCCGCTTGGATCAATCTCCTTTAATGCAGCGGCGATTCTATCTGTTCCAGACGGAAGCGACGCATCAGTTAAAATTGCAGGAATACCATAATTTTTACATGCATCAACTATAACTTGATCTCCCGCAGCAACATAAAAATCTCCCTTAATATATTTTTTAACATTTTCGCAAACTCTTTGCAAAACCGTCTTTCCATTGACATCCAACAATGGCTTGTTTGGCAATCTTGTTGCCTTCATTCTAACTGGAATAAGTGTAATTACATTTGACATATTTTTTTAATTTATTAATAATTATTTCATTGTCGTGTTATTCAATAACCAATCCCTAAACTCATAAATATTTTTAACTTCAGGAATATCTTTTAAGTCATTCGGCGAATCTGTTGTAAATTCACTTCTAAATCTTACTGGATGAATGCCTGCTTTTATAGCCGAATATATATTGTAAATTCTATCATCTACTAAAACAGTTTCTTCTGGTTTTACGCCAAGTTTTTTCAATACTTCCAACATTTTTGCCTCTTTTGTATTGCCCTGCTCCATGCCGCTTTTATCATGCTCAACTGCCTCAATTTTTAAAAAATCTAAGCCATTAAAAAGTTTATGAAGCAGCTTCATTTTCTTCTCTATATTAAATCCCGCTGACATTGTTATTTGAAGATATCCGAGTTTATTTAGCTCCTTTAGAACTTCAACAGTTCCCGAATAAAGCGGCCTATCAAAATAATAATCGTTGCTGGCACAAAATTCTCTGTCTAAATCAGTTCCAAGAGTTGGATGGGTTTTTAGTTCCATAGCCCCATATTTTTCTTTATCTATTGGCAAAGCTTTTGGTAAGTCTTCATAGTTAAAATCTTTAAATTTTTCCTTAAACATCGGATGGTTTTTGATGAACGAATAGTAGGCATGGTTTAAATCTGCCAACACTCCATCAACATCCCAAAATATATTTTTTATTATAAGTTTTTTCATTTTCTTTCAAAATATTAGCAATTTCCAACACAATTTATAAAATAGTCAACTTTTACATTTTCTTCTTTAATCAGGTCATCTATATTTTTTCCGCTTTTTAATTCGTCCGCTGTAATGCCTGTTTCTATACATAATACAGAATTAATGCCTGCGTTATTGGCACCTTTAACATCAGTTCTTAGAGTATCGCCAACCATACATATTTTTGATTTGTCAACAGAAATGCCATTTCTTAATAATTCGGAAAATGCAAACTCATAAATGCCAATGTATGGCTTGCCGAATTCTAGAACTTCAATATTTTTGCTTTTTAAATACTTACCAACTGTTCCTGGAGTAAGAGTCGCTACCTGTTCTTTAAATCCAACAACACTGTTTATGGCTTTATAGTCTGGATTAGATAATAAAACTGGCAGGCCGCTTTTTACAATTATATCATCAATCTGAGGAATTAATGGTCTTAAATCTGTCATCCTCCAACTTCCATCTTTACTGGATACTAATTTGACTAAAAATTTTCTATCTTCATTGCTTATTTTATTATAGTCTTCCTCTGCTATAGAAACAGTTGAAACATATATAAAGTCAGCGTCTTTAATATTGTCAACTATAGTATAATTGGTTCCATTGAATAATTTTTTATTATGATTTCCAAAAATATAGCATTTTCTTGGATTTTTATTGCTGTTAAAATGCAAATTATCATTTAACAAAACACTTCTAGTAAATTCGCCGGAGGTAATTATTTCATTATAGTATTTTCCCTTAATCAGCCCCTTTTCATAATATGCCGCTTCAGCACTGCTAGAAATTTTTGTTGTATTTGATAAAATATAAACAATTTTATTTCTACTGATTAATTCGTTTAACGAATCAAATACTCCATCAAAAAAACTGTTGCCATTCCATAAAACACCATAGGCGTCAAAGAAAAATACATCAAATCTATCAGCTAGATCAAGTATATTATTAAAAGTCTCAACCATAAATACCTACTTTTCTTTCTTGAATTTTAATTCTTCACCATTTATAATTCTTTTTATATTTTCTTTATGCTTATAAAAAGTTAAACAGGTTAAGAAAATCATCATTATAAAATAGTCAATTGATACAAAAAATGAAGCAATTAAAACAAAAATCATTGCAGTTAGTGCAGATAATGCTGATATTCTAAATAATAAAAACATACCTATCCATACTGCTAAAAATAAAATCCCCAATCTCCAATCAATGACCAATAATGAAAATAATATACAAGCTATACCCTTGCCGCCTTTAAAATTCAACCATACAGAAAAAATATGTCCAATAACCACAAAACATGTTGTAAGCGCCAATATAAACTCATTATCTCCATAAAAGTATTTAGCCACTAAAAGTGCGGCAACAGCTTTTAATCCATCAAGCAATAGAACTAAAGCTCCCCATTTCTTGCCAAGAGTTCTAGCTACATTTGTAGAACCTATATTATGGGAACCGTAATCTCTTATGTCAATATTTTTAGCAAACTTAGAAACAATTAAACCAAAAGGAATTGAACCACATAAATAGGCAAATAATTCAACAAGAACAAATATTAAATCTAAATTCATAATAAAACCAATAATAAAATTATACAAACATTATAAATTTCCTTTATATAAAATCAAGTTTTTAATATACATCTATTATAAATTGAAATAATAGTATTTTGTGTTGATTTTTTTAAAAGAAATATTAGAATATTTTTGAATCGTAATTGATATTAAAGTTATATTTATTTATTAAAAAATATGGTAATCATATATGAAACTGTATAATTCACTAACTAGAAAAATAGAAGAATTTAAACCAATTGATGATAATAATGTTAAAATGTATTCATGTGGATTGACAGTATATGACAAAACACATTTAGGACATGCTAGAACTTATATAGTCGTCGATATACTATATAGATTATTATGTGAATTATATGGAAAAAATCACGTTTTATATGTTAGAAATATAACTGATGTTGATGATAAAATTAATAAAAAAGCAGTTGAAAGAGGTGTTTCAATTCAACAGGTCTCTTCTGAAAATATTAATTTAATGAATGAAGATTTTGATTATTTACACCTTTTGAGGCCAAATATTGAACCAAAAGCTACAGAACATATAAAAGAAATGATTGATGTTATTCAAAAACTTATTGATAATGGACATGCCTATATTGCAGAGGGACATGTATTATTTGATACATCAACATTTAATGATTACGGAAAGTTATCCGGTAGAAATCCCGATGATATGATTGCCGGGGCAAGAGTTGAGGTCGCACCCTATAAAAAAAATCCTATGGATTTTGTGCTATGGAAACCAAGTCTTGATATTGATGATAAATCTGCTATGTTTGAAAGTCCATGGAGTGTTGGAAGACCAGGCTGGCATATTGAATGTTCAGCAATGTCCCATAAATATCTTGGAGATACCTTTGATATTCATTGTGGAGGTAATGATCTAAAGTTTCCACACCACGAAAATGAAATAGCACAAAATATGTGTGCTTTTCCAAATGGACAATTTGCAAGATATTGGTTTCATACAGGATTTTTGCTAATAAATGGCGAAAAAATGAGCAAGTCCTTAAATAATTTTATAACAGTTGAAGATTTAAGAAATAAAGGAGTTAAGGGCTCTACAATAAAATACGCATTTTTAAAAAACCATTATAGAACACCCTTTGATTTTAATATGAAGCTAATAGAAGAAGCAGAAAAAAATCTAATTGATTTGCATAATGCGGTCAAAAATGTTGAATCTTCAAGTAAATTAGATAATAACGTCTTAAAATATTTAAGCGACGATTTAAATACATCAAAAGTTCTCGCTGAACTGCATACACTAAAAAATACGAACCCATCATCTCTAAAAAAAGTTATGGAATTTCTTGGTATTTATGATGAAAATTTTTATAAATCTAAAAATGACCTATCCGGACTTGATATATCAGAAAGCGAGATTGATAGATTAATAAATGAAAGAATTTTAGCTAAAAAAAATAAAAATTATAAAAGGGCTGATGAAATAAGAGATTTTTTAAATAGTAAAGGAATAGCAATAAAAGATGGACAAAATGGAACTGATTGGAATATAAAATAGCATATTATTTTATACTTCCTGTCATTTTAAATAATTGTAATATATGTTTATTAAACATATATTATGAATTATGGCAAACTTTGTAATTTCAACAGTTGTAGATGGATTTAATAGCAAAAAAAATTCTATAATAAACACATTTAAAAATAGTCCCTATTATGAGTTATTTGGTGGGAATAATGATCAATGGAAAGAAGATAAAATTAGTTCAAGATTAACGGATTTAAGCGTTCAAAAGTCTGGATATAATGAGATTATTCCAACTATTTATGGCACCAATAGAATTGCCGGCAATATTATATGGGCAACAGATATAATTGAAATACAAAATGCTTATACAACTACCTATAAAACTGGAAAGGGCGGCAGTAAAGTTCATCAAACAAATATTGAATACTATTATTACGCAAATGTTGCAATAGGTATTTGCACCGGAGAGGTTAGTGAGCTAAAAAAAGTATGGGCAGATACTGATTTAATTGACTTGTCAAAATATAATTATAGATTTTATAAAGGAACTGAAGATCAAATGCCGGATACGCTAATACAATCAGTGCAAGGTGTTTCAAGCACTCCTGCCTATAGAGGGCTATGCTATATAGTATTTGAGAATTTACCATTAATTGAGTTTGGAAATAGAATACCTAATTTTACATTTGAAGTTAGCAGAGTATTAACAAATGAAGACGAAGTTGAAAGCTTAATTGGCGGTGTAAATATGATACCTGGATGCGGCGAATTTGTTTATGATACTCAAATAATTTTAAAACAACAGGGTATCATATGGTATAACAAATGGCATCCAACAGGAGAAATTACTAGAATTAATCAAAATAACAATAGCAATGCAGCGGATGCTGTTGTTTCAATACAACAATTAAAAGATAACCTGCCTAATTGCAAGTGGGTTGCACCTGTCGTTGTGTGGTTTGGAAATTCAACCAACATTTCCGAATGCAATATTGTTCCTAAAGTTGAATTTAAACTCAATCCAGCCTATGCAACACAAATTACACTGCCTGAAGATTGGATGGTTGACAGCATAGCTAGAGCAAATGCACAAACTGTATCAACAGATAGTAATGGAAATATTAGATATGGCGGAACTATTAGTGATAATAGCATATTGAGATATGTCAAATATTTAAAAGAACAAGGATTTAATGTAATGTTCTATCCAATGATTTTTATGGATATGGCCAATAAGCCATGGAGAGGATATTTGACCGGCAATTATGCTGATGTAAATAGCTTCTTTACAAAAACCAACGGCTATAATCATTTTATTCTGCACTATGCTCAACTTGTTAAAGATTATGTTGATGCATTTATTATTGGCAGCGAGTTTAGAGATTTAACAAAAATTACAGATGGAAATGGAAATTTTCCTGCTGTTGAGTGCTTGATAAATCTTGCGGCACAGGTTAGAAATATTGTTGGTTCCAATGTAAAGATAGGTTATGCTGCCGATTGGTCAGAATATCACCATACTGACAACGGATGGTATAACATGGATAAACTTTGGGCTAATTCCAATATTGATTTTGTCGGTATAGACGCGTATTTTCCATTAACGGATAAAACTGAGGAATTTATTACAAAAGAAGATATAGCAAATGGATGGACTAGCGGCGAAGGCTATGATTGGATCTATACTGACGAAAATAGAACGCAAAAGGAGAATATTGAAGCAAAATATGCATGGAAAAATATTGAATGGTGGTGGAAAAATGAGCATATAAATCCAGATGGCAATAAAACAGAATGGATACCTCAAAGTAAAAAAATATGGTTTACAGAATATGGTTTTGCAAGCGTTGATGGAACATCAAATGAACCGAATAAATTTTATGACAACAGCTCTATTGACGGCGGTTTTCCAAGATTTTCCAGCGGTAGAATTGATTATTTTGCACAAAGAAAAGCAATTCAAGCTACAGAAGAAAAATGGAAAAATTCAGATATGGTTGAAAGAAAGTTCGTATGGTGTTGGGATGCAAGACCATATCCATTTTTTCCAAGCAATCTAGCCCAATGGAGTGATGGAAACAATTGGTACTACGGACATTGGATTAATGGAAAGCTAGGAAAATTAATATTTTCAAATATGGTTAAAAATATTTTCAAAGATGCGGATATAGATTTTGAATTAATTGGAGATATTGACATATATGACAGTATTGATGGAATAGTTCTAAACAATAAAGTTTCTGTAAATGAAGTTTTAGCAATTTTACAAAAAATATTCTTTTTTGATTATTATGAAAAAGATGGAAAATTATATATATCTTCAAAAAAGACCGAAAGCTCTTTAAGGATATATGAAGATGATTTAGTTGAGCTTGAGGATGGCGTATATTTTAAAGCTGATATTATTGGAGAAGATGAATTGGCAAGCAAATTAAGTTTAAGCTATTTAAATCAGGATATGGATTACCAAGTTTGTAATACCTATTGCGAAAGACAATCTGTTGGAAGCTCCGCAAAAGAGTATGAAAGTTTGCCAGTTGTTATGTCAGCCTACAAAGCAAAACAAGTAGCAGAAACCCTATTATATTCTATGTGGGTTGAAAGAACTGTATATAATTTTAAACTTTCATCAAAATATATATACCTAAATCCTAGTGATATTATTACTCTAAATATTAACAATACAGATTTAATATTAAGAATTTCAAATATACTAATAAATGAAGATAATACAATAGAAATAAAAGCTGTTAGATGCGTCAATTCTCTCTATAATTTTATACAGGAAGAAGAAAAGTTTAACAACGTTGAAACTATCTTACCAACAAGCAAAACTAATGTTGAAATTTTTGAATTGCCACCAATAAAAGACAGTAATTTACCAGAAGTTTATTTTGCAACAAATGGCGAAGAAAATGGTTGGAAAGGCTGTGGAATTTACTCAACAAAAACAGGCAGCAGCAATTTTAATGTTATAAATGAAAATAGAGTTAATTCAATAGTCGGAACTTGTTTGAATAAGCTGGAGAACGCACGGCCATACTATTTTGATTATAAGAACGAACTTTATGTATGTTTTAACAATAATATTGATACGGACATTCTAGAAACAATAGAAATGTTTGACCTATTGGACAATGGAAATTTAGCCTTGGTTGGCAACGAAATAATACAGTTTAAAAATGTTGAATTGCAAGAAGATGGAAGCTTTAAATTGAGTTGTTTATTAAGAGGACAATACGGAACCGAAGAGTATATAAATACGCATTCAGATAATGAAAAATTTATATTCTTAAATAATGGATTAGTCTCAAACCAATATACAACAAATGATATTGGCATTAGCTACGACTATAAGATTATTACATTCAATGACAGCTTTGACAATTCAACAGATAAAACCCATAAAATTACAGGAAAAAATTTACAGCCCTATAAACCTGTCCATATAAGAATTTCAAAAGTTGAGAACGGCTATAAAATTACATGGCAAACTAGAGTCAAAGGAAGCTATACTCTAAGAGATGGTGAAGAGACAATAGAGGACAAAAAATATTTGCTTGAGATTTATAGCAGCAATAATTCTATAAGAAGCGTAGATATTCAGAATAGCAGAGAGTGGATTTATACCAATGAAATGATTGCGGAGGACAATGTTGAAAGCTGGAACGTGGATGTTAATGAAATATAAAAATCATTGTAAATAAAAAATAAAATACTATATTTTCATTATAAGAATATAAAAAATTATAATGAAAATATTTCTTGCAAAGACATTTTTTAGAATTGGTGATATAGAGTTTAACTATAAAAAAATAAAAGATATTTATGATAAATCTCTTGAAGATAATTGCGATTTGCTTATATTCTCAGAAATGGCCATAACTGGTTTTCCATGCTATGAAGAGGTATTAAACCATGATTTTATTGAGAAAAGCAATAATTTTCTTGAGAAAATAATAGATTATACAAAAGGCAAAAAAACAAGAATACTACTGGGCTGCCCATATTTTATAGATGAAATAAACGATGAAAACCGTATAAAAAAATCTGAATTATTTAATACTGTGATATTAATTAATGACGGCTATATTGATGCTGTTAGCAGCAAAACCAATATATCAAAAAATAATCTTTTTGATGAATATAGATATTTTGATAAAGAAACAATTTTGAAAAGCATTGTCTATGAAAATGATAATTTTGATGTTTTAATAGCTGATGACATTATGGAAAACAAAAATATATTCTTTATAAAAGAAAGAGATACAGACTATGTAGTATGTCTTGATACCGAAATACATGAAAACATTGAAAAAAAGAAAAAACAGTTGATAAAAATTGCAAAGTGGACCGGCAAAAATGTAATATATCTAAATACTTTAGGCTATGATTTGAAAAATTCCCACAGGTTTTGCGGCGAAATTTTTGTTGTAAATACTGTTGGTGAAATTGAATACAGCAATAAATCAATTAATGAAGAAGTTATAAAATTGAGTTCATCGCTGGCCGATGGAATAATAAAAATTCTTCCGATAAAGGAAAACAAAAAAGACGACAGTGATAATTTTATAAACCTGCTTGCAGATACTTACGCTGACAAAACTATTGTTCACGAAGTAAATAATAAAAAGTTTGAAAATGCAAAAAGCAAGAATATAAAGCTGATTACTTTTGATAAAAAGTTTTCAAATGACAATATTGAATTTATTGACTATAAAAAATATACTAAGGATTTGAAATTAACTGAGGAGTTAAAGAGAATAATAATTGAAAATATTTATAATGGTTCTTTAATTATATATTAATTAAATGCTGTATTATAATATTTTAATAATATAAATTACTAATTTTAAAAATACAGTTGACTTTTTTAAAAATAATAATATAGTATTTCTATATTTATGTGAACAATTAATTAAAAAAAATAGAAGAGGATTGAAATGGCAGTTCCAAAGAAAAAAACTAGTAAGTCTAAAACAGGAATGAGAATGGGCGGAAACGGTTCCTATAAGGTAGTTTTGCCAAATGTTATGATTGATAAAGATACTGGTGAATATAAATTATCTCATCATATTTCTCTTGATGGATATTATAATGGTAAAAAGGTTTTAAAAGAGAAACCTGCTAAAAAAGACAAGAAAGAAGACAATACAGAAGAGTCTAATTCTTAATTGTGCAATAACGGGAAAACGTTTTGGAAAATAAGACTGTAATAGCACTAGATTGTATGGGAGGCGATAATGCACCGGCGTGTGTTATTGAAGGTTTAGATTTTCTTGAAAAAGATATTAAAAAAGACCTGTTTTTTTTGCTTTATGGTGATGAAGCAAAAATAAACAGGTACTTATTTAAATATCCTGAGGTTAGAAAAATATCAAAAATTGTCCATACGAGTGTTTATATAACTGGAGATGATAAACCATCTTTAGCTTTAAGAAAAAGGGATTCAAGCATTAGATTAGCAGTTGAAGCAGTTAAAAATGGAGAAGCTGAGGCTATGATTTCAGCCGGCAATACTGGTGCTTTGATGGCCATATCAAAAATGGTTTTAAAAACAATACCAGGTATCGATAGACCTGCTTTAATTCAATTAATACCTAACTTTTTAGGAAGTTCCACAGCTCTGCTTGATATGGGTGCGAATATTGACTGTGATTCTACTAATTTATATCAATTTGCTTTAATGGGCTATTCTTTTTATAAAGCGGTCAATAATTTTAAAAATCCGAAAATTGGAATTTTAAATGTTGGATCCGAAGAAATGAAAGGCAATGATGCTGTTAAAAATGCATCAATAATGCTAAAAGAAAGTCATTTAAGCAGCAATTATTTCGGCTATGTTGAAGGTGATGATATAATGAAGGGAATTGTTGAAGTTATTGTAACAGACGGATTTACTGGAAATGTTGCTTTAAAAACTATGGAAGGTGCAAGCAAATTTTTTACAAGTATTATGAAGGAAGGATTTTCTCATAGCATAATGTCAAAAATTGGATATCTCTTTGCTAGAAGAGGCATAAATGCCGTAAAACAAAAAATTGACCACAAAAGATATAATGGTGCAATGTTTGTCGGACTAAATGGTATTGTTGTGAAAAGCCATGGCAATGCAGATAAAGTTTCCTTTGCAAATGCAATAAAAAACGCTGTTAATCTTATAAAAAATAAAATAAATGATGAAATAATCATGTCTATACAAGCTTCAGAATTTGATAAGGATGATAACGATATTGAGGATGATAATATATGATAAATTCTAAAGTGATTGCTACAGGTGCATATCTTCCTAAAAAAGTAATGACAAATTTTGATTTAGAAAAGATGGTGGATACATCTGACGAATGGATTGTTGAAAGAACTGGCATAAAAGAAAGGCATATTGCAGACGAAAATGAATTCACAACCGATTTAGCATTGAAGGCCTGTGAAGATGCAATAAACTCCGCAAATATCTCAAAGGATGATATAGAACTTATAGTTTTCGCAACTACTACTCCTGATAGAACTTTTCCATCAAGTGCTACAATTTTACAAAACAAGCTAAACATTGGCGATAAATGTTTTGCTTTTGATATTCAAGCCGTATGCTGCGGATTTATTTATGCCATGAGTATAGCTGACAGTTTTATAAAAGCTGGAAGAGTAAAAACAGCATTAGTTGTTGGTGCTGAAACTATCAGTAGAATTGTTGATTGGAAGGATAGAAATACTTGCGTTTTATTTGGCGATGGTGCTGGTGCTGTTATTTTACAGGCAACAGAAGAAGAAAATAAAGGTATATTAAGCGTTCAACTGCATTCTGATGGAAAGTATAATAATTTATTATACACAGATGGCGGCGTCTCAATAAATCAAAAAGCCGGATCCATATTTATGGAAGGCAGAGAAGTTTTTAGACTAGCTGTAAATAAAATGGCCGAATGCGTTGTTCAAAATCTAGCAAAATGCGGTTTATCTGTTGAAAATATTGATTTATTAATTCCACATCAAGCAAATAAGAGAATTATTGATGGCGTTGGCAGAAAATTAGGTTTGCCTGAGGAAAAAGTAATTACAACTGTTCAGAATCATGCTAATACATCTGCTGCATCAGTTCCATTAGCTGTTGATTTTGCATTGAAAAACAATAGAATAAAAGACGGTGATATCGTTGTTCTAGAGGCATTAGGAGGTGGCTTAACCTGGGGATCCATAATAATAAAATGGTAATTGATTATGTCATATATAGATGCAAATAATATAGAAGAAGTAAAATTTATGGGAAGTAGAAAAGAATTTTCTCTTTTTCTATTTGTCATACTATTAATATTTGGAGTTATACCAGCTTTAATATATGTAATTTATTATCTAGCAAAAAATAATGACATACTAATGTATGCAATCAAATTTAAGGATGGAACTATAAAATACCAAGAATTTGATAAAGACGATGTAAACTTAAAAGAGATTAAAGACATAGAAGCAAAACAATTATTTAATAAAAATAATTAATATATTATGAGTAATATAGACATTGACCTGTTGATAAAAGATAAGACTTGGAAAAATCAAAAAGATATAAATAAAGAATTAATGGTAAACGTTTTTGATAGAGTTTTAAATTATCTTAAAATTCCCATGTGTAATAACACAATAGAAATCTCAATAACTTTGACTGATGATAAACACATTAGAGTTTTAAATAAAAACTATAGGCATAAAGACAAGCCAACAAACGTTCTTACATTTTCATTATATGAAAAAAAATCAAATATAATTTCAGATATTAAAAAATTACCATGCATGTCATTGGGTGATATAATTTTTTCTTTTGATACAATAGAAAAAGAATCTGAAGAGCAAGAAAAGACTTTTAAAGATCACTTTATACATATGCTTGTTCATAGCTATCTTCACCTATTTGGATACGACCATATAAAACCAGACGAACAATTTCAAATGGAAACAATGGAAATTGATATTTTAAGAAATATGAATATTGAAAATCCATATATATAATCAGTATATTAATTTCTTAAATACAAATAAAAAAAATATGATGGCTGATAAAAATAATATTTCTTGAAATATTAAAAAGAATGATTTATATGTCTTCGGTAGATACAACATCGTTTGTATTGTTTACTTTATAAATAATAAAAGGAGAAATATGCCTGTAAATTTAAGAGGAAGAAGTTTTTTAACATTAAAAGACTTCACTAAAGATGAAATAATGTATATGTTAAATCTTGCAAAAGAATTAAAAGCACAAAAAAAATCTGGTATTGTAAACAAGCCATTAGTTGGCAAAAACATAGTTTTACTTTTTGAAAAAACATCAACAAGAACAAGATGCTCATTTGAAGTTGCAGCAATGGATTTAGGTATGGGCGTTACTTTCCTTGGTGCTAATGATAGTCAAATGGGTAAAAAAGAATCTATGGAAGATACAGCAAAAGTTTTAGGCAGATTCTATGATGGTATTGAATACAGAGGATTTAAACAAGAAACTGTTGAATTATTAGCAAAACACTCCGGAGTTCCTGTTTGGAATGGTTTAACAGACGTTGATCACCCAACACAAATTCTTGCAGACTTTTTAACAATTCAAGAACACATTGCTAAACCTTTGAACAAAATTAAATTCGTTTATGTTGGCGATGGCAGAAACAATATGTGCAACGCTTTAATGATCGGTGCTGCAAAAGTTGGTATGGAATTTGTTGCATATACTCCTAAGAGTTTATATACTGATGCAAAATTGGTTAAAGAAATGGAAGCTGTTGCAAAAGAAAGCGGTGGTAAAATCACTATTACTGATGATATTAATGCATTAAAAGGTGCCGATGTTCTTTATACTGACGTTTGGGTTTCAATGGGTGAAGAAGATAAATACGAAGAAAGAATTAAAGCATTAAAAGATTACCAAGTTAATATGGATATGTTGAAAAAAACTGGCAATCCTGACGTATTATTCATGCACTGCTTGCCTGCTTATCACGACCTTGAAACAAAAGTTGGCAAAGAAATCTATGAAAAATATGGTTTAAAAGAACTGGAAGTTAGTGATGAAGTATTTAGAAGCAAACATTCTGTAGTATTTGACGAAGCAGAAAACAGAATGCACACAATCAAGGCTGTTATATTAGCAACTATAGGTTATTAATTATATGGCTAAAATAAGAATGGTTCTTGCGCTTGGAGGGAATGCCCTTCAAGCAAATCCTAAGGATATGACGCCACAAGCTCAATTGCTGGCTGCAGAAGAAACTGCGCAAACAATTGTTAAGCTTATAAAAGAAGGCTATGAAATCGTATTATCCCATGGAAACGGACCGCAAGTAGGACAGATTATAAAAACATATGAAGAAGCTTTAAAATGCAATCCTAACAATGTAAAAATGCCACTTTGCGAATGCGGTGCCATGAGCGAAGGATACATTGGCTACCATATGCAAAATGCTGTTAATAATGAATTAAGAAAGCTTGGTTTGAACAAAACAGCAGCAACAATAATTACTCAAACTATTGTTGACAAAAATGATAAGGCTTTTCAAAATCCAACTAAGCCTATTGGAAAATTCTTTACTGAAGAAGAGGCTAAAGAATTGGAAAAAGAAGGCTATATAATGAAAGAAGATGCCGGCAGAGGCTGGAGAAGAGTTGTTCCATCACCAATTCCTGTCAGCATTATAGAGGCTCCTATCATTAAAAATCTTATGGAAAACGGATTTTTGCCTATCTGCTGCGGTGGCGGCGGTATTCCTGTTATAATTGAAGACGGAAAAATCAAAGGTGTTGAAGCTGTTATTGATAAAGACTTTGCATCGTCTACAATTGCAGAATTACTAGATGTTGATTATTTTGTAATTGTTACAGCTGTTGATAAAGTTTCAATAAATTTCAACAAGCCTGATCAAAAGGATTTGGACAAAATGACGGTTGAAGAGGCTGAAAAATATATTGAAGAAGGACATTTTGCACCTGGCTCAATGCTGCCAAAAATTCAAGCTGCAATTCATTTTGCTAAATCAAAACCTGGAAGAAAAGCTATTATTACATCAATTAAAAATATAAAAGATGCAATTAATAGCAAGAATGGAACAGTTATTGAAATGTAAATATATAAAAATCCACAAGTTTAGTTTGTGGGTTTTTATATTAAATATATTTTTATTTATCTTGAAATTAAAAAATGTAAGACTTATATTTCAAACAGAATAACTAAAAATATATACCTATGATTGATTTAAGTATTTTTGATATATATAAGGTCGGAATTGGTCCATCAAGTTCACATACTTTTGGTCCTATGATAGCAGCAAATATGTTTATTACTACACTAAAGGAAAAAAAGTTAATTGATAAAGTTGAATCTGTATGGATAGATCTTTATGGTTCGTTGGCATTAACTGGAAAGGGTCATGGAACTTTTTTAGCAATAGAATTAGGTTTAGAAGGATGGATTCCTAAGACAGTTAAGCCGAATGATATTGATGATGAAATTCAAAGAATAAAAAATGATAAAAACCTAAAACTAGCAGGTAAAAAAATAATACCCTATGAAAGAAATAAAAATTTTGATGTTCATAAGACTGAAGAACTAGAATATCATAGCAATGGCATGTCAATAATGGCAGACGATAAAGATGGAAAAACTTTGTATTCACAAACATACTATTCAATAGGCGGCGGTTTTGTTATTACACAGGACGAAGTTGACTCCACACAATCTAAAAAAGAAAAAAATGTAAAATACAAATTCTCAAATTTTAAAGAATTAATGGCTATTTGTGAAAAAGAAAATAAGACAATAGCTGAAGTAGTTTTAGAAAATGAAAAATGCTGGAAAACTGAAAAAGAAATAGATGACAACATTAAAGAAATAATTGATGTTATGCATGAAACCATTGAAAATGGCCTAAACAGAAAAGAAAATTTAAGAGGTTCATTAGACTTGCCTAGAAGATCCCCTGCCCTATATGAAAAATTAAAAAATGACAACTCTGGCGACTTGCTAAATGTTTTTGATTGGGTTATGCTATGGGGAATAGCTGGAGCAGAAGAAAATGCAAGCTTAGGAAAAATTGTTACCGCACCAACAAATGGTGCAGCCGCAGTAATACCGGCTGTTATCAA
>CALXSB010000134.1 GCA_944391005.1 uncultured Rickettsiales bacterium
AGCTGAAAAAATCTATAAATCATTCAATGATGTTATGAACAATACAGGCTGGGCTTATAAAAAGAAAGAAGAAGTATTCAAAATGGCAGAAGCTAATAAGGCATTTGCACATTATAGCTGGTAGAAAAAATAATAATATATACTATACTAATAGTATATATTATTCAATATAATAAAATAGATTGTAATTTTTATATTATATGTTTAAAAATAGTATTCTTCAATGGTATAAAGATAATGGAATTATAGATGTTATAGAGGAAAAACCCTTTAATCATTTTAATGTTCCATGTGAAACTATATCAACTAAACAAACTTTACCAATTAAAATAGTAAAAGAAAATTCAAATATTCAAAAATCTACACCAATAAAAACTGAAATAACATTAGAAAATAAATTAAAAGTTAAAACACAGATGAATACCGGTGAAAAAGTTGAAATTAAAGCCACAACAACTTCAAAATATAAATTAGAATCTAATAAACAGGAATTTAATTTTAACTATATTTATCAAAATTTAGCAAATAAATATAGGAATGACAATATTAAAATGATGCAAAAAAATAATATAGGAACTATTGAAGATTTTATAGCAAAATCTAGAGAATTATCAGATAAAGCAAATACTATAGATGAATTAAAAGAAGCAGTAGAAAATTTTGATGGGTATTTGGATATTAAAAAACTTGCAACTAACACTGTATTTGGTGAAGGAAATAGAAATGCTGATATAATGATTATTGGTGAAGCTCCGGGAAATAATGAAGATTTAGAGGGTAGACCATTTTGCGGTCAAAGTGGTCAATTACTAGATGAAATGTTTAAATCTATAGGCATTAAAAGAGAAGAATTATATATAACAAATACTTTATTCTGGAGACCGCCAGGAAATAGAACACCAACTGATGACGAAATTAATATATGTAGACCATTTGTAGAAAAACACATTGCTTTAATTAATCCCAAGATAATAGTTTTTATGGGTGCAACAGCACTTAAAGATTTAATAGAAACAAACTTAACTATCACAAAGGCAAGAAAGCAACTATTTGACTATACAAATAAATATCTTAATGGCAGGGTAATAAAAACCACTCCTTTATTTCATCCATCCTATCTATTAAGACAGCCTAATAAAAAGAAAGATGTATGGAGTGATTTATTATTTTTAACTTCAGTTTTGAATAATTTATAATTATTTTAAATTTACAATAATATTATTAGCAAGATTTGAAGCTACATTTGAAAATTTATTGCATAGATTAATCGCATTTTCTTTTAATTCATTTAATCTTGTTTCATCTTTTATTAGTGAATGAATATTATTGTAAACATTCTCAACTAGCATTTCATCTTTTCCACTACATATAATACATGCATTATTTTTATCAAGTTCTAAAAATAACGATTTATTACTTGATATATAAGGACCGGTCAATATGGCACATTTATGTTTTGCGGCTTCTATTGGATTGTGTCCACCAATATTATTAACAAGAGAACCGCATATTAAAACTATATTACTAAACTCATAAAGTGTTCCCATATCGCCCATTTTATCATATAAGTAAATATTTGTATCTAAATCAATAGCCTCATTAAAACTTTTTCTTTTAACTCTTAAATCATTTTCAATAAAATAATTATACATAGCTAAACTTTTATTAGGATGTCTTGCGGCAACAATAAATATTAAATCTGAAAAATCATTTTTTAATCTATTATATACTTTTACAAGAACTTCTTTTTCTTCTTCATGGGCAGAAGCACATAATACAATTTGTCTTCCTTGAGTTGATTCCTGTAAATTTTTTAAAAATTCATTGTCAACACTTAATTTCGGAATATCAAATTTTAAATTTCCTAAATATATTGTATTTTGAATACCAAGATTAATTAGTCTATATTGATCATCTTGACTTTGTGGATAACATATATCTATTGCGTCAAATACTCTTTCTTTTAAATTTTTAAATTTTTTCCATCTATTAAAAGATTTTTCAGATATTTTAGCATTAACTATCATAACTTTATTTCCAACATCGTGAGTCATAGTTATCATATTGGGCCATATTTCCGATTCTATAGTTATTAAAGCATCTGGCTTCCAATGTTTTAAAAATCTCTTTATAACAAAATATTTATCTATTGGAGTAAATTGGTGAATAATATTATTTTTATCTTTAATCTTTTGATTAATTGTCTCTGCACTAGTAATAGTTCCTGTTGTTATTAACACTGTAATTTCTTCTTCGTATTTTTCTATAATTTTATCTATTAATGGCAAAGCAGAATTACTTTCGCCAACACTAGCACATTGAAACCATATAACCTTACCTTCCGGCCTATTTATTGTGCTATAGCCAAACCTCTCTTTAAATCTATTTTTATCCTCCTTTCCTTTCATCAATCTAATCAACATATACACATCAATTAATGGTGAAAATATAACTGTAAATAATTTATACATTTTTAATAACATTATATATTCTCCTCTATTTTCTTATAAATTAAATTAACAACTCTGTTTAATTCATCAAGTGGCGTATATTTATATTCTTTTAACTCAGTTGTATTTTTGTTAAATTCTTTTATATAATTATCCTTTAACATATCCTGGCAAAATCTTAAATGCTTTTTACCTAAAGAATCTTTTGGCATATAAACATATGTTGGTTTGCCAGTAGAACAAGCTTCGGATATCATAGACATAGAATCACCTGTAACAATTAAAAAATCAGATAATCCAAGAAATGCATAATATGGATTTCCCAAGTTATTTCTTAGTAAATTTTTTGGATCATTTTCCCATTTCCAATCATATAAATAATAATCGCAATCTATCTTTTGTCTCAGTTGCATTAAACATTCATTGCTAGTTCTGCGACTTGTAGTAATTAATAAAGTGCCATTTAATCTATTAGTAATATTAGATAGATTAGAAATCATTTCTCCAAATTCCCTAGGATTAAATTTATAATTTTTTGTATCACCGCCAACAATTAAAGATATTAATGGCTTATTATAATTTTCAAAAAAACCACTCCATTTTTCAGATTCTTCTTTTATTCTAATAGAGTTAATTCTATTAATACTTCCATTGGTTTCAATTATATTACCATAGTTTAACAGCTTAGGAGAAACATTATCATGCCTTGGCAAAAGAATTAAGTCAAACTTATTAAAAGGTAAATTAGGATTTAAAATATTAATAATAAACGTTCTATTATTATTTCTTTTTTTTATATTCAAAGCAACACTCGATAATCTTCTTCCAGCCAATACAACAACATCAGGTAAGTCAGTTTCTATATTATCACTTAAGTCTTTATTTATACCCAATAAAGTGCTTCTTCTAATAAAATTAGGAAGTTCTATAAAAGAATTGTAAACAATTTTTTTTATTACATAATATCTAGATAATTTTTCCGCTATAGCAATTGATTGATTATTGCTTCCGATTCTATCATCAGTTAATGCCCAAACGATCATATCCGAGAAATTCTTTACTTATTAATAAGATTATAGATAAAACCTAAAAAATCAAGAAAAAGTATTTATATTTTAATTAAAAACTTGAATATTAAAATAAATATTATTTAATAAAGTTAAACCAACCATTAGCTTATTTATTATGTTAAACGATTATAAAAAATTTTTGCTATCTATTTCATGTAATATATTTTTGCTTTCTTTCATTACAATTAATACAGCAATAGCACAAAATATTGATGCAAATACAAATCCAGATAATTATGTTCAACATAATAACAGTGATATTATGCTAATATTAGAAAACACTTCATCAATGAAGCCAATTGAAGAGATTACAGTTCTTGATATTTTACAAGATGAAAAAACATCACCAGAACTTAAAGAGAGAATAAAAACCCTATTAAATCAATCGCAATATGAAATAGACAGATATAGAACAACAATTAACAACCATTATAAACAGGTTAATACAAAATTACTTGAATTAAAAAAAGAAATAAACAAATTACACGATTTTAAAGACAATATGGAAGTCAACCTAAGCCTTGCAAAATGGATGATAATTTCACTATCGGTTGGCATTATATGTTTAACAACAATAGTTTTAGTAATGTGGAAAAGTGTCGTTAATGTTAACAGAAACGATGTTGAAACAATATATTCAAACGAACAACTAAGGAAAAAATTGAGAGCTCAAGAAAAAAGAATTGAATTACTAGAAATTGCATATAAAAGGGATGGAAAAGACGACGATTAAAAACAAATATAATACAATAAGTATTGAAAAAAAATACGAAGATTTAAGACTTGATAAATTCTTATTTAGTATTTTTAGAAATACAAATAATGTTCTAATTCAAAAGGCAATTAGAAATAAAGATATTCTAATAAATGATAAACCTGCAAAAAGCAATCAAATATTGCATAGCAATGACGAACTAAAACTAAGCAATTTTATACTAAAAATATTTAATTCACCGCCAAAAATTATAAAAACTAAAAAAGAATTAACATTTACTGACAAAGAAATTGAAAAAGTTAAAAATTATATAATATACAAAGATGACAATATACTGGCCATAAATAAGCCATCAGGCTTTGCTGTTCAAAGCGGAACAAAAATAGAAAAAAGTCTAAATGATTTTTTACCCTATTTAAAATTTGAAAAAGAAGAAAATCCAAAATTAGTCCATAGAATAGACAAAGATACAAGCGGCGTTTTAATATTGGCTAGAGATAGAAAAACAGCAGAAATCTTATCAGAATATTTTAAAGATAAAGATGACAAGCTTGATAAAACCTATTTAGCCATTGTTGTTGGAAAATTTACTAAAAATGAAGGAGAAATAAATTTTCCACTCTTAAAGAAACTTGAAAATGGTGTTGAAAAAGTTTATAGGGACGAAAAAGATGGAAAAGAAGCTATAACATTATATAAAGTTTTAGACTATTCTGAAAAGTATAATGTCAGCCTAGTTGAAGTAAAAATTTTAACGGGACGAACACATCAAATAAGAGTTCATATGAAAGAAATAGGACATCCGATTTTAGGTGATGGCAAATATGGCGGCAAAAAAGCGTTTGTTGATGATTTAAACGAAAGACTACATCTTCATTCCTATAAGATTAATATTAAAAACCTGTATGGAAAAGATATAAACATAAAGGCCGACTTGCCGGATAATTTTAAAAAAACACTAAAACAAACAAAAATAAAATTATGAAAATAATCAATCAAGAAAGATTTTTAAACTACAATATAGTAGAATTTGATATAGTAAACTCAACCATGATTATTGCAAAAGATTTTCCTGAAAATACTGTAATAGTAGCAAAACAACAAGAACATGCACGTGGCAAAGGAGATAGGGCATGGAACGCTGAAAACAACGAAAATCTATACTTTTCTCTAAATATTAAAGCAAACAAAGAACATTTAGATTATAGTCAACTATCATTTGTAGCTAGTTTAGCCATGAGACAATCAATTCAAGAATACGACAAAAATAAAAACTCCATTGTTTCAAAATGGCCCAATGACATATTAATAAACAACAAAAAATGCTGCGGCATATTATTAGAACTTGACCACTTAACAAAAATATTAGATATAGGCATAGGCGTAAACATAACTTTTTATCCCGAAAACACAATGTTTAAAGCAACTTCACTAAAAAAAGAAGAAATTATCACCAACAGATACAATTTACTAAAATCATTTTTAAACAATTTTTCCTTTTTATTAAAAGAGTGGGAAAGCCAAGGATTTTCTCCAATAAGAGAAAAATGGCTAAAAAATTGTTATAGATTACATCAGGAAATAGAAGTCAACAACAAAAAGGGCATTTTTAATGACATTGACAAAGATGGAACTTTAATCATGACCCTATTAAATGGAAAAAAATATTTTGTAAAATCTGGCGACGTTTTTTAATTTATAGCACCAATCTAACCAAAAATTATATTTTTATTGACAATTTTTTAATATAATCTAATATTAATTCATAATAAAAATATCAGAATACTTATGAAAATAACACTATTAGGAACCGGAACAGCAAATGGATACCCAAGAATTACCAATAACATTTGCAGCAATATAGATAATTCAAACACAAAAAATACAAGATTAAGAAGCTCTTTTTATCTACAGGACAACGGCAACAATCTATTAGTTGAATGCGGTCCAGACATAAGACAACAAACAATAAAATACAACATAAAAGATTTTGATAACATTTTCATATCCCATGGACATACAGACCACATGATAGGCGTATGGGAACTTGAAGAAATAGTAGGACTTTACAAAAGAAATCTCAAAATCTATGGAAACGAACAAACAATAAATATAATAAAAGAAAGATTTCCGTGGATGTTTGACAGCGAAAAAAACGAAAACGGTTCCATAATACTAAACAAAATCTTACCACTTGAAACAATTAAAATAGGCAATTTTAATATTTTACCAATGAATTTTAAACACGGAAAACAATACATCTCAATGGGATTTAGATACAAAAATTTTGCATTTTCTCCAGACCTTCATGAAATACCACAGGAAAACGACAAATATTTAAAAGATCTAGATTTATGGCTATTAGAATGCAACGACCTAGAATACAATGAAAAATACGGACACACACACCTACAGCAAGCACTTGATTTTATAAAAAAATACCAACCAAAAAAAGCAATATTAACACATATCGGCCCAACAATAGACTACGACAAAGTCTCAAAACTATTGCCAAACAATATTGAAATTGCTTATGACGGAATGGAAATAGAAGTTTAAAATAACTATTTTACATTATATGATTTATTTTATAAGACATGGAGAAACAGACTGGAATATAGAGAAAAAAACTCAAGGGCATACAGACATTCCCCTTAATGATAATGGCAAAAAGCAGGCATTAGATCTTGCAAACAAAATTAAAAAAATAAAAATAAATAAAATAGTTTCTTCTGATTTAAAGAGAGCTATGGAAACAGCTGAGATTATTGGTAAAATTTTAAAATACAACAGCTTTGAAATTGATAAAAGAATAAGAGAATTTAATTATGGAATACTTGAAGGCATATGCAGAGATAAACTTACATCTAAAACTTGGGAAATATTTAATAATCATCCAGAAAAATTAAATGCAGAATCAGTTTACGATGTTTTTTTAAGAATAAAAAGTTTTTTTGAAAATTTACAAAACGATTATAATGACAACTTGCTTATTGTCGCTCATGGTGGATCTTTAAGAGTTATAAAATATTATCTTGAAAATAAAATTTTTGATAAAGACAAATATTTTAAATTCTATAAAGATTTAAAAATTAAAAATGCAGATATTTTTGAGTGGAAAAACGGCGTTTATAATACTGTTAATCTTTTGAAAAATTAAATATAGATTTTTGTGCAAATGGTAAAGAATATATAATTAATAATAATGTAATCTTTTCTAAACCTAAAGAAAGGTTTAATGTCAATGATAGGAAAGATAATATTAAAACATGATAATAAGTATAAATAGCGAATTATTTATTAAAATTCTCTTGATTTTTACAACTAATAATTTATATTAATCATTGAATAATTATCATATGAACCCATAAACGGTCTTTTATAACTAAATTATCATATATTATAATTTTTTTATAGCTTGATGTAAGAAAATAATTTAATTAGTAAAATTCTAACTCTACTTTTACTTTGATTTTTGTCGTCATTTAAACTTGTAATATCTATATATTACTTCGTTTAAATTCCTAAAAAATCTTTGTAAAAGCGAGTTATAATTTGATAATTT
>CALXSB010000135.1 GCA_944391005.1 uncultured Rickettsiales bacterium
CAGACAGACAGACAGACAGACAGACAGACAGACAGACAGACAGACAGACAGACAGACAGACAGACAGACAGACAGACAGACAGACAGACAGACAGCAGTTCAACCATACTTCAGAATACTCATTCGTCGTCGTGGGAATTGATAGATACGCAGAAGGAAACAAAAAACCAGGAAAGAGAATGTGTATTAATGGAAAAGAACGCTATGTCAGAATACTTATCAGGAGAATTTGAGATATTGGGTCTTGATGACCATAGGGTAGAATGGAGAGGCAAAGGACCAATGCTAAAAAATAAAGCGTTATATAGAAGATTAATAATAAAAAGGAAAATTTATGAAAATTGAACCAAAAGAAATATTGATTAAAGATTTAATTGAGGGTTATGAAGATAAGGGTGAAGACGGTGTTGTCAGCTATTATGGAAAACTTGATATAAGACCGCCATATCAAAGAGAATTTGTTTATGAAAAGAAACAACAGGATGATGTAATTGATAGTATTATGAAGGGTTTTCCACTAAATAGTATCTATTGGGTGAAAAATGGTGATAGGTATGAAGTTTTAGACGGACAGCAAAGAATTTTAAGTATTTGTAAATACATAAAAGAAAATAGTAGTTATAAAAATAGAGCTTTTGATGGAGAACCGAGTGATATACAGGAAAGAGTGTTGAATTATAAATTGAATGTTTATATATGTGAAGGAAATGATAGTGAAAAATTAGAGTGGTTTAAAATTATTAATATGGCAGGAGAAGAATTAACAAATCAAGAATTAAGAAATGCTGTTTATACTGGATCTTGGTTAAGTAATGCAAAGCTTATTTTTAGTAAAACTAATTGTGCCGCATATGGAATTGGAAAGGATTATTTGATTGGTAGTCCTATAAGACAAGAATATTTAGAAAGAGCTATAAAATGGATTAGCAAAAATCAAATAGAAAGTTATATGGGAAAACATCAAAAAGATAAAGATGCAAATGAGTTATGGCAGTATTTTCAAGATGTTATAAATTGGGTTAGAAAAATATTTCCAAATTATAGAAAAGAAATGAAAGGTTTAGAATGGGGATACTTTTATAATAACTATAAAAATAATAATTATAATTCAAATGAATTTGAGGAAAAAATTTCACAATATATGGAAGATGAAGAAATATCAAATAAGAAAGGTATTTATGAATATTTATTAAGTGGTAATGAAAAATGTTTAAATTTAAGAACTTTTAGTGAAAAACAAAAAAGAGAATATTTTGAAACAAATAAAGTAAAGGGAACTACGCCAGAAAAAATTAACAGAGATGTTTGTATATGTGCTAAGTGTGGAAAGGAAATTGAATTGCATGAATGTCAAGCAGACCACATAGTACCTTGGAGCAAAGGCGGAAAAACAGACAAAGACAACCTGCAATTTTTATGTCAAAAATGCAATGGTGAAAAGAGTAATAAATAGTTGCCTAGATTTTGCTTTTTAAGTATTAAAGTGTATTGTTAGAAAAATTATAGATATGCTAATAATTCTATAGGCTTCAGAATATTTGATAAATATCTATTAAATATTAAGGCATAAATATACCATTATAAATTAGTTATATCTTTTAGTTATTACAAAAGCCAATTAATTATCATAGGACTTTTTATTACCTAATTCCAACATTATAATATAAATCCGTCAGTTCAATCTCATCTTCTATGGCCTCATCGTAGGTATACCCAGTCATATCATAACTCCTGACATTTCCACCATTATATTTGCCATCATCTATTTTTTCATCAACACTTTTAAATATTTTTGTCTGTTTATAATCAGGTATATAATTGTAAAAATTTAAATATGGTGAAGCATCTTTAATTTTATAGAAAAAATCAGAAGGTGAAGCATCCGCAACATTGCCATAGCTATAAAATCTATAATATCCATCCTTATAAACTTTAGAATAAGGATTATCAACTCTATTGTCCTCAATTTTAGGCTCAACATCAATCATTCCACTTAAATAAAGCTCTATAAACCCTCCAATGGCGACATTAATATTGGATATATTGTATGGACTTTTAAAACTTGAAGCAGTATATTTATCCCGAACGCAGCCATCACCAGTATCACACAATCCAACATATCCATCGTTATTTAAATCTCCAGGGTATCTATCTCTTTCAGCATAAAAAGCCGCAACTGCCTGTTTATAGCCGTTTAACTCATTAATAAATGCCCTTATTTTAGCACTCTCTATAAGAGATTGTCCTCCTGTAATACCCGCTACTAATAGTCCTATTATAATTAATACAATTGAAAGTTCAATTAAAGAAAATCCTGATTTTTTATTTTTGATACTAAAATACTGTATGCAATTATTACTATTTAAGCCTTGCATTTATTATATCCATTATTATTTTATATTAATTTACTATATACATTTTAAAAATGTAAAAAACAAGGAATATATGACAAATTTATATATGATTTCATGATAATTTTATATAATTATATTATTATAGAACCCCCCTTACCCCCCTTCACAGGGGGAGTCTGGGAGTTGGTCTTCACAGGGGGGCTGGGAGTTAGTCTTCACAGGAGGGACCGAGAGTGGGTCTTCACAGGGGGGTGATAGTGGGTCTTCACAGGGTGTTGATAGTGGGTCTTTACAGGGGGATAATATTGAGATTCACAGGGGGGTGAAGGATAGTGTGTCCACAGGGAGGTGATTAGTTGGTGGTCCTTTTACATGGGCAGGAGTGTGATGATTACTCATGAAGGCACCAACATCACCCCCCTGTCAAGTGGTCCCAAACTCGACCCCCCCTGTGAAGGGGGGTAAGGGGGGTTCAAAAAAACTGTTTTTATATATTCAACACTGCTAATAGATTAATAAGAATATATATAATATATACATTAATAAGAATAAATAGATAATAAAAAAATGATTATATAAAAAACTAAATAAATAAGAAAAAAATAAATAGATAAGAGAAAATAGATAAAAAAATAGATAAGAAAAATAAATAGATAAATAATATAAAAATATATGTAATAGTAGTAATAATAACAATTAATAATTAATAATTAATATAAAAAATACTTTTATATATAAGATTACAATTATAAATTATTTATTATTAAATTATTTATTACTTTATTATTTATCTTTTTTATTTTTAATTTTTTAATTTATTTTTTAATTTATTTTTTGATTTTCTGCCGAAGGGTAATTTTTAATTTTCACCTTTGTTTCACTCGGTTGGCTTTTCAATTTCTTTGTCAACCCACCGTCCCTTCGGGACACCTCCCTTACAAAGGGAGGCAAGAAGTCTAAACCAACTCTTAATTCTATTGTCAATCCACCGTTGACTTCGTCAGCACCTCCCTTACAAAGGGAGGCGAGTCCTCCTGTGAAGCTATCACTAATCTCGTGTCCCCTGTGAAGGCACACTCTCGGTCCCCCCTGTGAAGGGCCCCAAACTCACCACCCTATGTGAATGTGCTATCATTTACCCCTCTGTAAAAATTCCTCATCTTCACCACCATGTCAAGGAATCCACATCTCTCTACCATCCTATGAAACACCCTATCTCCATTCCCTGTGAAGGGCCCCTCCCAGACTACCCTGTGAATAGACCCCAAACCCACCCCCCTGTCAAGGGTGGTAAAGAGGGTTCTCTCAGTTCTGCCCCCATGTGAAGGGAATTTCCACCATTCGCCCCCCCTGTGAAGGGGGGATAGGGGGGTTCAAAAAACTGTTTTTATATATTCAACACTATAATAACTTAATATATGTAATAGTAAAATAATATTAAATAATAATAGTAATAATAAAAAAGAGTTTTATTTTTATATATAGTATTACAATTATTAATTTCTTAATTATTATTTTCTTAATTCTTAATTTATAATTTTAAATTATAAATTATTTATTATTAAATTATTTATTATTTTATTATT
>CALXSB010000136.1 GCA_944391005.1 uncultured Rickettsiales bacterium
TCCTTATTTTCTAAAACATGTGCATTCAGTCCAAATTCCTCTTGATTTTTCGTATGGGAACCCAAGTCAAAATCCTGTCTGTCAGCAACGCCTTCAATCTCATCAAAGCCATGCGGAAATCTATACAAAATATCAACCGTAGCTTTTGCATAGTGTGCCAGCTCTTCCTTAGTCTGCGGTTGAAGTTTTAAATTTTCAGCCTTCAAGCCCTGTTCAAGCCACCATTTATACCTATTGTCAAGCCAATATTTATGCCACTCTTCATCAGTTCCCGGCTCAACAAAAAACTCCATTTCCATCTGTTCAAACTCCCTAACCCTAAACAAAAAGTTTTTAGGAGTAATCTCATTTCTAAAAGATTTTCCCGTCTGCGCAATACCAAATGGAATAGTTTTTGAAGTCGTATCCAAAACGTTTTTAAAATTCACAAAAATACCCTGTGCCGTTTCCGGTCTCAAATAGGCAAAGCTGCTGCCATCATCCACGGGTCCGACATTAGTTTTAAACATCAAATTAAACGCACGCGGTTCCGTCAAGTTTTTTGATCCACAAAAATCACATTGACCCGGCTTATTCAATTTATCAGCCCTCATTCTCTTTTTGCAATCCTTACAATCTACAAGCGGATCCGTAAAAGTATCCTCATGTCCAGAATGCTTTAAAGTCAGCGGATTAGTCAGAATAGCAGAATCAATACCCTCTATATCATCCCTTTCATAAACCATAGACTTCCACCAAGCATTTCTAAGATTATTCTTCAATTCCACACCCAAAGGTCCAAAATCATACACCCCTTGCAAACCGCCATAAATACTAGAACTAGGGAAAATAAAACCCCTCTTTTTACACAACGAAACTATATCTTCCATCTTTTTTTCCATTTTTTTACCTTTAAATGTGATTTATAAAAATACCTAATCAATAATAAACCCGGCCTAAATAAAAGTAAAGAGTTTAATTTTATAAAATGTAAATTTAAATATATTTTAAAAATAATAAATTAAAAAAGCCGGCCATAAATAAATATAGCCAGCCTAATATAGCAATATAGAATTATTATTGTGGTCGCGATTGATCTCTAGAATCGCTCCTATTTTTTTGTCTTTCTACAAGAGATAATAGGTTTTTACATCTATTTTGAATAAACATAAAAGTATTTTTTGCATTCTCTTTATATCTTTTTGAAATTGTTTCAAAATCATCACATTTTTGAAGGCCATCATAATTAATCATTTTTAAAATATCTATATCTTTTATATAAAGTTCAGGGCTATCAACATTTTTACCTTCCATAAAGTCAACCAATCCCTTAACTCTATCATTAAGAAGAGTTTTATCCTTCTTTAGCAACATATTATAAATTTCTTCATTCTTAAATAATTTAGCATAATATAAAGCATTTCTTCCCTCATCATCAACCACTGATAAATCTGATCTTTCTATTAATTTCTTAGCCTCATTATTATAACCTTTCATTATTGTTGACATCAACGCAGTTTTTCCCCCTCTTTTATCCTTCATATTAAAATCTATATTATATTTATTATTATCCGTATCATATAAATCTATCATTCTATTAAAAAAATCAATATTAGCACACCAAATTGCATTTATAATTGGCGTATTATACTTCATATCAATACTAAAAGTCGAACTACGCTGATTAAAAATATCAGGATAAATATCAAATAGTTTTTTACCCAATTCAATATAAAATTTATTATCACAAACGTCTTGTTTAAGATTTATAGTTGATATAGGTATAGAATTACCTAGATTTTGTGATACAATAAAGTTTTGATCAAAAACATTACCTTTTACTGCTGCAGATCCAATTAAAGAAAAAGATCCATTGTTAATAAAGTATTGAACATCTGTTATTTTACTTTTTATTTTTTTAAATGAATAAAATTCTATTTCATAGCAGCCATAATTCGTAAATACAATTAATGGATCACCATTATCTTTAACATGAAACGCTTTATTCATACACTCGCTTTTAATTGTTTCAGAATCCATATTTAAAAGCTGCTCAAAAAATGAATATTTTGTTTGATCTACTTCAACTATATCAATTTTTGTATTATTATTTTCAAGCATTTTATTTTTTAAAGTTTACATGCTATATATTATACACAATTTCTAAAGATTAGTCAACAGCAAAACAAACAATATTAAAAAATATTAATTACCATTTCCCATTAATTAGCCGTTTTAAAACAGCAACTTTTTTCACTTCACAAATCCAACTTAAATGTTATCTCATCACAACCGCCATTTTTAGCATCAGCTAAATCTTCATAGGTCGCAACATCACCATAAACACTCCTCTCATACACATCACCACCATCAATATCACCCTCAGTTATTACAGGCGTATTTTCAGAACAATATCCAACCCTAATACTTCCAGTATCAAGCGATTTATCATCCATTTTTTCCTCTATATTCATAACAATTCTTGATGGAATATAAGCACCATATTTAGCATTTAAATCTATAACATTCTTATTTTCCAAACCCTTTTGATAATCAGGGTTTGCCGCATCTAAATCCGTCCAATTAGGAGAATATTCCGACGACGCATAAGTAAATTGATAAATTGCTTTTTTAATATATTTTGATTCCTTACCATAATAGGGCAAATCATAATCCTCATTATTTTCATCCCTATCCCAATCAACCACACCCTCCTTATTTAAATCAAACCAAGGTGCATTCCAATCACTAATATCCTGTTCATAATCACTATCAGTAATATCATTTTCACTATATCTTCCCATCTTTCCCCTATTATCCGGATCACCGGGTAACCTTCCATTCGCAACAAAATAGGTATTAACCGCCTGCATATATCCTCTAGCTTCATTCATTACCGCCCTAGCTCTAGCAGATTCTATAAGAGATTGTCCTCCCGTAATACCAGCCACAAGCAAACCTATTATTATAAGCACAATAGAAAGTTCAATTAAAGAAAATCCTGATGTTTTATTATTATTATTTTTATTTCTCATTTTATTAAATTAATAGTTGATTACATAACACCTAATATAATTTTTAATTTCATAAAATAAAAAAGCAATACATAAAATAAAGATTATTCCGCCTAAATTTTAATAAGCAAACTAGCAGCAGCCCATTTCACACCAATCTTCACCCACAACCTTCAATTTATATTTTTTCCTAAAGCATTCATCACAGCAACATAACTAATAATTGAATATCACAGTAAAAACATAGAAATTGGTGAAGATGTACACTGGGTTCTGTTATGATAATCATTAATCTAGAATTACAATCACTTGCAATTTCAATCTACCTACCTTTGCCTACGTGAGAGACGTTCTGCAACAGCAGGCGGCAACTTTTGGTATTTCACCTAGCAGGGCTTGCCCATGGAAAGTATTTCTACAAACCACGATATGTTCTTACCATATCTTCTCACCCTTACCCCTTCGGGCGGTATATTTTCTCTTTGGCACTATCCCTATCCTTACGGACGGTGGTTTTTCACCACTGCTATTCCCTCATAGTGCCCAGACTTTCCTCTAGCCTTCATATAGCACAAAATGCTAGAAAGACCAGCGATTATCCTCTTCACCAATAAACAATTATATAGTCTTATTTTAATTAGTCAATTCAAAATTAAATAAAATTAAAAATTTTCAAAAAATTTGATTAATATTAATGAGAATTATTACTAAGTATTAAATTGTCATATTTCACTTGAAAAGCGACCAATTATGTTATATAATATAACAAGTTTTAATTAAAATATAATATTAAACTGCAATATGATTCAAATTTATTAAAAAAAGCTATAGACAAAAAAGATACAAATGCGATTAAAAGACATAGTAGAGCATGTAAGGTTGGAGTATTTTTAGATTTATTAAAATTATATAATCAAGAAGCTCATAAAGAAATTTCTAGGTTATTTCAAAGACCAGAAGAGTATAAAGAAGAATTAATAAAGGAATATCAATTTTGTATGTTGTTTAATTATATTTTAACACCTAATGGTATAACAAAAAACACGGAAAAGATGTATAAAATTAATATGCTCAAAGAGAGACTAGGATTAAGTGGAAATGTAAAATTAACTACTAATGAAATAAAAAGTGCATTAAATACAAAATGTATTAATAATATATCAGATAATAAACTTAACCAACTCTATTTTTTATTAAATGATAGCTATAATTTTAAAAATAATAACTATAATATTTCAATTACTGAAATTGATACATATCTAAACACAATTAACAAAGTAGACAAAGTAGATGAAATAATAATTTCATACATTGAAGACAGAACAGCGAATAGAGGAATAGAACAATTACAAATTCAAACTAGACGAGCATAGAGGTAAGTTTTTACTAGACGTAGAAATTAGACATCCCTAGGGATGTCTAATTTCCTCTAATTAAACTAAATCAGTTGATTAACCTATTTTGTGATCAACTATTTTTTTCTCATATTCGCAGATTTCTTCGTCGTTTTCTTTGAACATGATTCTTTCCATGTGCTCGCCTTTTTTGCCAATGTTGAAGGATTCAACAGGTCTGTGGTAGCCCATGACTCTGGTCCATACTTGAGTTTTCTCGCCGCAGATTGGGCATACTTTTTGTTCACCGTTTAGGTAGCCGTGGTTGTGGCATGTTGAGAATACTGGTGTGATTGTGATGTATGGCATTTTGTAGTTGCTTAAAACGGTTCTTACGAATCTTTTGCAGGCTTCAGCTGTTGATATTCTTTCGCTCATGTATAAATGCAATACTGTTCCGCCTGTGTATTTTGTTTGTAGATCGTTCTGTAGATTTAAAGCTAAGAAAGGATCGTCTGTGTAGTTGGCAGGTAATTGGCTGCTGTTTGTGTAGTATACGTTAGGGTATGTGCCTGCTTGAATTATGTTAGGATATCTCTTTCTGTCTTCTTTTGCAAACCTGTAGGTTGTTCCTTCGGCAGGTGTAGCTTCAAGATTGTATAGGTTTCCTGTCTCGTTTTGATATTCTTTTAGCTTGTTTCTCATAAATTCAAGAATTTCATTGGCTAAAGCTATGCCTCTAGGATCGCTTATGTCGTAGCTGTCGTCTGTGAAGTTTCTGATCATTTCGTTCATGCCATTCAAGCCAATGGTTGAGAAGTGGTTTCTAAAATGTTTTAAATATCTCTTTGTGTAGGGGTAAAAACCTCTTTCGTATAGTTCTTGAACGAATACTCTTTTCTTTTCAAGTGTTGATTTGGCTAGGTCCATAAGTCTGCCAAGTTCTTTTAAAAGACCCTGTTTGTCGCCCATTTTGATGATGCCATCGGAATAGCCTTTGAATCTGTAGCCTAATCTTGCCATGTTTATGGTGACAACACCAATTGAACCTGTCATTTCAGCTGATCCGAATAGTCCGTTTCCTCTTCTTAATAATTCTCTTAAGTCAAGTTGAAGTCTGCAGCACATACTTCTAACGGCACCTGGTTTGTAGGCGTTTGGATTAGGAACGATGTTTCCGTTTTCATCCTTCATGTATTGGCTTCCCAAGAAGTTTTGAAAGTATGAAGAACCAACTTTTGCAGTATTCTCAAATAATGCGTTTGCAGCTGGTGAATCCCAATTAAAATCTTCTGTGATGTTAACTGTTGGAATTGGGAAAGTGAAAGGTTGTCCTTCGTTGTCTCCTTCTGTCATGACTTCATAGTAGGCAATGTCAATCATTTCAAGCTCTTTTTGGAAATGCTTGTAGGTCAATTCTTTAAGGCTGTCAACACCTCTAGCTTTTGCTCTGGCTAAAATGCTGTTGTCATCTAATAAATCACCGTTGTCAATGCCTTTAAATAGGTGCTGGCCGTTTCTAGTTGGAAATTGGTCTCTTAAATCATTAGGCACTGTAAAATCTAATGTGACATTTGTGAATGGAGATTGTCCCCATCTTGCAGGAACGTTCAGATTATAAACAAAACTTGCTATGGCTTCTTTTATTTCTTTAAAGCTTAGATTATCTATGAATACGTATGGTGCAAGATATGTATCAAAACTACTGAAAGCTTGTGCTCCAGCCCATTCTGATTGTAAGATTCCCAAGAAGTTTGCCATCTGTCCTAAAGCACTTCTGAAATGCTTAGGAGGTCTTGCAGAAACTCTGCCTCTAACGCCGTTAAATCCTTCGTCAAGCAATGCTCTTAAGGACCATCCGGCACAATAGCCGCTTAAATTGTCTAAATCATGAATATGATAATCGCCAATTCTATGGGCTTCGCCCTCTTCTTTTGAATATACGCTATCCAGCCAATAGTTGGCAATTAATTTACCTGATAAATTGCTAACAAGTCCGGCATTGCTATAGCCAACATTCGCGTTGGCGTTTATTCTCCAATCTTCTTTGTCAATATATTCTTGAACTGCGTGTTTTGAACTAACTTTTGTATCTCTTAATTGATTTTTCTCCGATTCGTTTTCAATTTCTTCTCTTATATACTCTTTATATACTTTATATAGTTTTTCATTTAATAATTCCTGTTCCAATATTTCTTCTTCATTACCGGATATTAATTTTAAATTGCTTTTTTGCAAATTAGTCAAAAAGTCTGAAATTGAACCTTCATTAGCCTTTTTGAAAGCCTTTGATAATTTATTTTTTAGATCTGGTTTTAGAAATAAAACTCCATCTATAACATTATCATTCTTTGTATTCTTATCCATTTTCCTTAAAATTATTAAATTTTGTATAGACAGAATAAAACACAAGATATAGTATGTCAAGAATATTTTTTAACTATATGTAGTTTTTTTGTAAAAAAATTTCTTGACTTTATTTTAACTCATATAAAACAACAGTTGAGTTTCTGTCAAGTAAAAAAAATATATTTTTTATTGATTAGTGTAAAAAAATGTGATATAATAGTATACATGCTAATAATTTTTAAATAGACATGTTAGAACAAATAAAAAACATAATTGGATTAAATGACGATTCAATAAACTATTGTAAGAATATAATTGATAATCTTATAAAAGAAAATAAAATTTGTAATAAGGAAGACGAACGATTATCAATTATGACAAATACAGAAATGTATTATAAAAATTTTCTTGGGGAATGTAAAAAATACACATCATATGCAATAATTGATAAAAAAAATCCTCATTTTTTATGCTTATCCTCTAAAGATTCTTATGGTGCCGACTTATATAAGTTTGAAACAGAAATAAATGAATCACTTTATACTATTACAATAAACAAAAATAAAACTTATGAACAATTACATAAAGATAATAAACCGATAATCTTAAAATTTAATTTTGAAGACAAACATGTTTCTTTTGAAAAAGAAAGTGGAACTGTTATTATTGAAGATTCTAATAATAAAATAAAAATACCATTTAGGGATGGACATTTAATATTTGGTGAATCTTCAGATCAATATGGCAGAAGGCTTAATACAGAAGAATCATACAAAAAATCAAAAGAAATCTTTATGAATATCATAAAAAATATTTATTTAAATAGAAATTGTGGTCTTGAATATGATTTGGATAATTTGGTCATGGTTTTTAGCACTCCTTTAGATAAACAAAATAATATTTATTTAGGTTTACAATTTTTAGAAAATATTCTAGACAAGTCAACAAAGGAAAATCTTATTAATAGCATAAGAGATAAAATAGATGAAAACAGCGGCTTTATTAATATGATAATTAATAATAAAAATCATAACCATGCTATGGCAGCAACTATTTTTAAAGATGAAAATAATGAATATAAAATGATGATATTTGATAGTTCTAATGCTTGTGGAAACGCTATTGCCGGTATTTATGATGACATGGACAATAGTTTTAAGAATGTCCCAATATTAAACAGATTAAATTTACAGTATGGTGGCAGTTGTGGCTATTTTGCTGCATTGGCTGCTTCTGAACTTGCTTGCAAAAATTTAACTGAAATAAAAAATTTATACAATAATTATTCAAGCTATTCAATATTAAAAGCTAATACAAAAGAATTAGTTGATGAATATGTTAAAGAAAAGAAATTTTTTGAAAAATTACTTTATGAATTCAATATTGCTAAAAATACTGGAAATTCTGAAGAATTAGAAGAACTTAATAAAGAAGGACCTAAACAATATTGTAAATTTTCTTCTTGTGAAGAAAGTCTTAAAAACGAAGCAATGAAAAAAAATAGCAGCTATATTCAAAATTATAATTTTGATGAAGATATAGCTAATAAAACCCTAGATTTTTTCTATGAATTGGTAGAACAACCTGCACCAAGAACAAACACAGATCAAAATACTATTGATTCTTATATTGAACATCAAAATAGACTTAAAATTGCCAAATTACGTTTAGAAGCCGTTAATGATCAAAAATATAATAAATTCTTATCAAAAGACGCTAAGGAAATAATAATAATCAATAATATTAAAAATTTACCAGAAAAAGATGTTCTTAGATATTTAAATTAAAATAAAGAAGCTAATGAATTAATTGGAAATGTCAGAAACAAATAAAAATTTTATTAAGAAATTTTAAACTTTTAAAAACACAAGTTCCTATATTAATTTATAGGAACTTTTATATATTTGCAAAATAAAATATTTATCATGTTTATATTGATTTTTATATTTAAAATAATTATCATCATACTATGATAATAACCATTTATCTAGTATGGAAAACGAACAATTTTTTGATGATGAAAAATTAGATAAAATCATCAAAAAGTCTTTTACATCAGAAACAATTGCTGCAATTAAGCTTATTGATGATTCCATGTATTCTTTAGAAAAAAATAGCAAAACTATTGAAATTGACAAGCCGGATTCACTAAGAATAAGGAAAAAACCATCAAATAAATTTGAAAAACTAATATATGAAAAGCTTAAAGATAACTTAGATAGGTTTAATTCAATAAATTAATAGATATTATCCAGCCTAGTAATTTTATAGGAAAATAAAATGAATAATAATGAAAAATACAGTAAAATTCCTGAAAG
>CALXSB010000137.1 GCA_944391005.1 uncultured Rickettsiales bacterium
AGGATGTCAACGAAGTTGACAGGTGGGTTGATAAAGGAAATTAAGAATTAAAATATAATAATAAAAGAATAAATAAATCATAAATTAATAATTTTAATTTTATATATATAAATAAAACTCTTTTTTATTATTACTATTATTATATATAATAGTAATTATTCTTTATCTATTCATTCTTATCAATGTATATATTATATATATTCTTATTAATCTATTAGTAGTGTGAATATATAAAAACAGTTTTTGAACCCCCCTATCCCCCCTTGACAGGGGGGTGGATTAGGGCGGGGCCCTTCACAGGGGGGGGTCTGAGAGAGGAGCCTCCCTTCGTAAGGGAGGATGTCAACGAAGTTGACAGGTGGGTTGATAAGATAATCAAAAATAAGCTTTTTGTCTCAATTTATAATTGGTGTATTAATTAAATCAACAGCGGGTTGACATAGAAATTAAGAATTATAATTTAATAAATTAATAAATTAATAATTGTAATCTTATATATAAATAGAACTATTTTTTATTATTACTATTATAATACCAATATTTTTTATTTAATTTTCTTAATATAATTGTGGTGTTTTTTATATATTAAACTTTTATTTTGATCCCCCCTTACCCCCCTTGACAGGGGGGGTCTGAGAGGGTCTTCACATGTGGGGCGAGATAGGGGTTAATTCACATGGGGGGTCTGAGAGAAGAACCCCCTTCCCACTTCACAGGGGGAGGATTGAAGAGTCCCTTCACAGAGGCAGCGATTAATACGGGGCCATTCACATGGGAGTGGAGATGTGGCCTTCACGTGGTGGAGAATGGTGGAAATTCCCTTCACAGGGGGGGCTGAGAGAGGAACCCCCCTTACCCCCCTTGACAGGGGGGGTCTGAGAGGGGCTTCACAGGGGGGTGGATATGGAGTAGTCCCTTCACAGGGGGAGGATTGAAGAGTCCCTTCACAGGATGATTTTTAATAGATAATGCAAAAACATTATCTATTGAACCTACGCTAAGTATAATTTATTAAATATTTGTATCCTTGCTCTTTAACTGCCCGCAGGCTGCCATGATATCCCCGCCCCTTGAATGCCTGATTGGTGCAGGAAATCTTGCATCTGTCAGAATCTTTGCAAACTTTTCTACTGTTTTTTCGTCTGATGGTTCTTTGAAGATGCAGCCTTTCCAAGGGTTGAATGGAATAAGGTTGAATTTTGCGGGAACCTTATATTTTCTTACTAATTTTATTAGTCTTAAAGCATCCTCCTCACTATCATTTAAATCCTTAATCATTATATATTCAAATGTGATTCGCCTGTCATTCGTCTTTTTCGCGTATTCCCTGCAGGCTTCCATAAGCTCTTTTATAGTATACTTTTCTGCTATTGGCATTATCTGCTTTCGTATCTCGTCCGTTGATGCGTGCAATGAAATAGCAAGGTTGATTTTTAGATCATCGCCAAGCTTTTTTATTTGTGGCACAAGTCCGCATGTGGAAAGTGTAATTCGCCTGTTTGAAAAAGCTATGCCGTCGGGATCGTTTATTATTTTTAAGGCCTTGACTATATTATCATAATTCACAAGCGGTTCACCCATGCCCATAACCACAATATTTGATATAAGCCTGCCCTCCCCTATTTTACTGTTCAAATTACTCCACTCGCCTAATTCGTCCCTTGCAATAAGAACCTCTCCAACTATTTCTTCCGCAGTCATATTTCTAACAAAACCGTGATAACCTGTGTTGCAAAATTTACAGTTCATGGCACAGCCTATTTGCGAAGAAATGCATAGTGTCCCCCTATCTTCCGCTGGTATATAAACCATTTCAACCTTTTCGCCATCGGAAAATTCAAGCAGCCACTTTTGCGTTCCATCCTTTGAAATCAAATGCGTATCAACCTTAGGTCTGGCAATGCTATAATTTTCCGCCAATTTTTTCCTTAAATCTTTTGAAATATTGTTCATTTCGTCAAAATTTTTAACTCCATGAAAATAAATCCAAGTCCATATTTGTTTCGCCCTATACTTCTCAACTCCAAATTTTTGAAGTTCTGCTGCGAGTTCCGCTTGGGTTAGTCCGATGAGTGATTTCATTTACTTAATACTTCTTTATTATTAATATTAAACAAGTCTATTATATTGTTGTCTCTTTTTAAAATCATTCTTTTTTCTTTATCATGATGATTATATATACCTCTTTCTTTTCTTTCTTTAAAAGTTTCTTTCACGATATGCTTTTCTATTTCATCTTTAAAAATTTTTTCTTCCAATTTGTAATTTTGTAATCTTTTGTTTGCTATGTCTATATAGTCCTTTGATATATCTATACCTATATAGTTTTGTCCTAAAAATTTGCTTGCAACAAGAGTTGTTCCACTGCCACTATATGGATCTATTACTAATTTTTCTTTATTGTCACCAAGTATTGAATATATGCATCTTAACGGCAATTGCAATGGAAATGGAGCTGGGTGATTTATTTTTTGTTCTGGTAAAAATTTCCATATAGATGTCATTAATGCATGTTTTGACTCTAATTCTTTACCAATTAAATTATTATTTATGGGTTTATATAGCCAATAAATCCTTTCCTCTACTTGCCAAAATCGCCATCCCCTGATATTTGCTGCAATACCTCTGTCCCAAATAATTTCCTGTTTAATAGACCAATTTGTTTTTAATAACCATTCCATTGGGTGAATCATTTTTCCCCTTTCCCATCTGAGTTTATGATTATAAAAAAAACTTCCACCTGGTTTTATTACTCTATATAGTTCATTTAATACTTGTATTTGCTCGTTTTGATATAGATTTTCATCTTTTTTATCAGAAGCTATGTCATATTCAACGTTTTTTACAAGCCAACCTTTTTGCTTTTCTCCTTTATTATATGGCGGAGATGTCACTCCAATATCTATAAAATCAGACGGAAGCTTTTTTAATTCTTCTAAAGTGTCACCATTTATAATAGAGTTTAAAATATTATTTTGCATATTTTATTAATTCCCTATAAAAATTTCCATTGAAAAATTCAATATATTCTTCTAATTCCTTTCTGGATAAAATAAAGTTAATTTTAAAATTATTTGAAAAAATAAAATCTTTAAAGTCAAAACTTGCTGTTCTTAAAAATGTTCCGCTTTTTCTTTCTCTATTTGGAAAAGCTTTTTCCAATTGCAATTTTAATTTGTTGGTAAAATCTTCATTTTTTAATAGAAATTCAAAAATATAAATTAATTTTCCATCTATAAAACCACTAATTAACATGTTTAGGTTTGATTGTAAATCTTTATCAAATCTTTCCCAAGTGTAATCAGTAAAATTTCCTCCAGCATTTAATTTTTGTATAGATTTTCTTTCTCCTTTTTTATATTTTTCTAAATCTAACCTATCTATATTTTTTGGTTTTACTTCACAATATTCACAAATTTCAGTTGAAATACTTGTTTGTCTATATCCGTTATAACCAATTTTTGTTTCATGATGTGTATAGCCAGAAATTGTTGTTGTAATAAATTCTCTTATTGTTGATGAATTTTTGTCATTTATATAGGTTGTCAATAAATCGTTAAACATAGATATTAAATTATCTTTTGATTTATCCAATAAAAAACCATTAAGTTCCTTGTGAGAACCTATTGAATATATTTTTATAGCTTCTTGTAAATCTCTATTCATTTTATTATTATATGTTTGCTTAACTTATACTACTTATTATTTTTCTTCTTTTCAAGCATTTTTTATTATTCTCTTGATTTTTTGAAGAAAATTATTAGATTATATTTGTGAATAAAATTTTGTAGAATGTATCCAGAATCGTTTATAAAAGAATTGGAAAATACAATACCTATTTCTGATGTGGTTGGGAAAAAACTGCCGCTAAAAAGAAGAGGTAGAGATTATGTTGCGTGTTGTCCGTTTCACCATGAAAAGACCCCGTCTTTTTCTGTTAGCGATAGCAAGGGTATTTACCACTGTTTCGGCTGTGGAAAGAGCGGAAATATTTTTACTTTTGTCATGGAGACAGAAGCTTTGAATTTTAAGGAGGCGGTTGAGTATCTTGCAAATACCTATGGCATACAGCTGCCAAAACTTGAAACTAAAAAAACTATAAAAAAAGAAGAGGCGGATGAAATTGAATTAATCTATAAAGTTAATGAGGAGGCTTGTAAATTTTTTGAAAGCAATCTCTTTAAGTTCTATGGAAAGGCTGCCCTAAACTATGCAAATAAAAGAGGGCTTAATATAGAAAATATAAAAAAATTTAGAATAGGATTCGCACCTGATGACTATTCAATGCTGCTTAACTATTTAAAATCAATGAATTTTAGTGAGGAAATTATTGAAAAAGCAGGTGTGATAGCTAGGGGCAATTCTTCCTATTATGATAAGTTTAGAAATAGATTGATGTTTCCGGTGTTGGATAAAAAAGGCAGGGTTATAGCTTTTGCCGGCAGAATTATTGGTAATGGAATGCCTAAATACATGAATTCACCGGAGACAAAAGTTTATATAAAAGGAAAAACTTTATTCAATTATTATTTTGCAAAAAAGGCCATTTATGATGAAGATTTTGCAGTATTGGTTGAGGGCAACCTTGACGCCATTTCCCTCAGTATAAATGGCGTTGAAAATACCGTTGCCCCTATGGGAACGGGAATTACAGAAAATCAAATAAGAGAATTGTGGGCCGCTACAAATAATATTTTTGTTTGTCTTGACGGCGATAGTGCGGGACAAAAGGCCTCTCAAAGACTGTCAAAACTTGTGCTACCATTAATAACTATAGGAAAAAATATAAAATTTGTATTTTTGCCAAAGGACGTAGATCCAGACGATTTTATTAGAAAATATGGAAAATCAGAGTTCAACAACCTATTAAAAGAGTCCGTTTCACTATCTGATTATCTATGGAATAACGAGGTAAAGCTTCTTGACATTGATGAAAACAGCGAGGTTATTCCAGAAAAAAAGGCCGAATTAGAAAAAAATATATTCAAACTGTTGGATACAATTAAAGATTTAAAACTTAAAAGCCATTTTGAACAATTCTATAGAAACAAACTATGGAAATTAGACAGATCTTCAAAAAAATTTGAAAATAATTTAATAAAATCTGATGAATTAAAAAACGCAAAAGCAAAATTAAATATGGATTTAATTGAGAAAAATGAAAAAAAAATATGTGCTTTGCTAATAAAATTTCCAACACTTGTAGACGCATTGTTTGAAAAATATAAAATTGATATTTTATCAAGCACTTTTATAACCGATAAGTGCAATTTAGTTTTATCTGCAATTGAAAATTTTATAAACTCTCAAAATAATAAAAAAAATTTACAAGAATTACTTGAAAAAAACGACTTAAATAATTATATTAATAGCAGTGATATTTTTTTTAATGACTCTTGTATTAATAGCTTAACAGAGAGTAAAAGTTTAGAAATGATTAATATACTGTTGCTAGAAAAAGAAGTAATGTTATTAGAGTTTGATTTAAAAGAAGCATCTGAGATAGGGGATATTACTAAAGCAAAAAGACTTAGTAATGAATTATTAAATTTAAGAAAAAAAATAAGTTCTTTTCTTGCCGATAGTAGTTTTGTGTAAATAATAATTGGAATAAAAAATGATTAATACTAAAGAAAAAGATGTTATAAAAACAAAAAATACTTCAGAAAATATTACTAAAAAAAGTAAAACAAAATCTATTGAAGTTAAAAATGTTGATAACAAAAAATCAAATAACAATATTGTTGATAAAAAAACAATAAAAAATAGCAATAATAAAATGACAACTTCTGCAAAAAACGTTTCCAAAACAGACGATAAAAAAACAAAAGTTGACAGCAAATCTTCACAAGAATACTTAGAAAATCATGATTTTTTAAAGGATAAAAACATTAAGCACCTAATACTCGCCGGAAAAGAAAGAGGCTTTTTAACCTATGACGAAATAAACAGTGCCCTAAAAGACAACAACATTAAAATTGAATCCATAGAAGATTTATACAACGTTTTAGACGAATTAAATATCAAAATCATCAACAGCATAGAAGAATACACAAAATCCTATCCAAACGATGACAGCAATTTAGGATCATCACCAGACAACAAAGAAGAAGTCGTTACAAGACACACCAACGATCCCGTTAAATCATACCTAAAGATAATGAGCAACATACCTCTATTAAGCAGAGAAGACGAAGTTGACATTGCCATTAGAATTGAAAACGGAAGAGACAAAGTATTAAGAAGCATATACTCCGTTCCATTTGTTATGAAATATATAATTGACTGGTACAACGGCCTATCAAACGGAACAATGCTTTTAAGAGACATCGTCAGAATTGATGAAACCTACAGCAGCGAACTTGACGAAGCCATTTCAAAAGCAGACAAAGAAAGCGAAACCGAAAGCATAAATTCAAACGACATAAGTTCAATTTTCAGCGACGAAGATGACGACCAAGAATACGGAGAATACGACGAAGAAGACGATTTAGACGTTTCCAAAGAACTTGACGACGACGAAGAACCAATTGACGGAGAAGACAGCATAACTCCATTCTCCACCATGGAACGAAGCCTACTACCTAAAGTTCTAAAAATTTTAGAACAAGCAACAGACGTTGTAAAATCTATATTAACCATGATAAAGGACACCAGCATTTCCGAACTAAAGAACGATCAAAAATTAATCGGCCTAAAAAACAAATTAATTGATATAATGCTAGACATCCCCCTAAACGACACATTAATTCAATTAATCCTCAAAGAAGTTGAAAAAGCCAAACTCAAAATTGAAGAAGTAGAAAAAGAATTTTTAACACTTTGCGACGACGAAGGCATAGCCAAAAAAGACTTTTTAAAGATATACGGATACCCTCAATATAACGAAAATTGGCTAAACGACATTAAAAATTCCAAAGATTCCCAATGGCAAGACCTATACAAAAACCACTCCAAAAAACTTGAAGAATTCAGCAACAGACTAAACAAAATCGTAAAAGTTGTCGGCCTAAGCATTTCAGACTTCAAAACCTTCCTAAAAGACGTTTACGAAGGCAAAGACGAAGAAAGCAAAGCAAAAAAAGAAATGATCCAAGCAAACCTAAGACTTGTTGTTTCAATCGCCAAAAAATACGCCAACAGAGGACTACAATTTTTAGATTTAATTCAAGAAGGAAACATCGGATTAATGAGAGCAGTTGACAAGTTTGAATACAAAAGAGGCTACAAATTCTCAACCTATGCCACTTGGTGGATCAGACAAGGCATCACAAGAGCCATAGCAGACCAATCCAGAACAATCAGAGTTCCAATTCACATGGTTGAAACAATCAACAAAATATCAAAAGCCTCAAGACAATTAACCCAAGAGCTAGGCAGAAATCCCACAGCCCAAGAAATAGCAGACAAACTTTTAATTCCCGTTGAAAAAGTCAGAAAAGTTTTAAGAACAGCAAGAGACCCCGTAAGCTTAGAATCTCCTGTTGGCAGCGACGACGACGAAAGCATGGTCGGAGATTTCATAGAAGACAAATCAGCCGTATCTCCATTAAAAGCCACAATGTATAACAATCTAAAAGAAATCACCAATACATTATTATCCGGCCTAACTTCAAGAGAAGAAAGAGTCCTAAGAATGAGATTCGGCATCGGCATGGAAAGCGACAACACCCTAGAAGACGTCGGCAAACAATTCTCCGTCACAAGAGAAAGAATCAGACAGATTGAAGCCAAAGCTTTAAGAAAACTAAAACACCCAAAAAGAGCCGGCAAACTCAAAGTCTTCCTAGAAGAAAATTAACATTATACATTAATCACACACCATAGGTCCGTATTAAATTAATTAATACAGACCTCATCACTTCAATCAAACAACAAAACCCCACACCCCCACCCACAAACAATTTATCACACCCAATACTTTTCATAACAATTATTACACACATCTTTCCACTCCCACAACCAACAACCCATCACCCTCCATCAACAGACTCCAAACACCCACCATCCTCAAAGAGAACTCACTCAATTCCGCACCAATACATAATATATATTAGAACATCACAAAAACCTACCCGCAATATACATCAAGACCAGCAGCACTCACCGCTGTGAAGGGGCACCCTCCCCGCCAAAATCTAAAGGCCTCCTCCTAGACCATATGTGAAGGGTATCCCGTCTCGCCACACCCTGTGAGGGGCTACACTCAACATCACCCCCCTGTGAAGGGCCTACTCCATATTTACCCCACTGTGAAGGGTTTTTTCTTTTTCACCCCCCTGTGAAACACCCTATCTCCACCCCCTGTGAAGGACCACTCCCAGACCCCCCCTGTGAAGGGGGGTAAGGGGGGGTTTTATCTCAGTTCCCCCACTGTGAAGGACCACGCCAAATATCACCTCAGTGAAGGAAATTCTCACCCCTCCTGTGAAGATCCCACATTTTCACCCCCATGTGAAACACCCCATCTCCCCCTCTGTGAAGGGCCTACTCCATATCCACCCCACTGTGAAGGGTTTTTTCTTTTCCACCCCTCCTGTGAAACACCCTATCTCCACCCCCTGTGAAGGACCACTCCCAGACCCCCCCTGTGAAGGGG
>CALXSB010000138.1 GCA_944391005.1 uncultured Rickettsiales bacterium
TATTTCCAGCAACCACAACACTCATATTTTCTGGTATAAAAAATTGGTCATACCATTTTTTTAATTTATTTAAATCCATATTTTGAATATTTTCTTCAGTGCCTAAAACATGTTTTTCAAATACAGTATCTTTAAATATGACTTCCCTCATATTATTTACTTCAATATCTTTTGGCGATGAATTTGCTGCTCTTCTCTCTGCTAAAACAATTTTCTTCTGTTTATTTAAAGTTGCTAAATTTTTATCATTATTATCAAAACTTGTATTTTTAATCAGATCAGCCATCAAGGTGAAAGCCTCAATAAATTGGTCTTTTCCGGAAATCAAATTAAATTTTATTTCAGAATATCCAGTGCAAGCATTTCTTTCAGCTCCCAATTCTTCAAACTTTTCTTTAAAACCATTATTTGTTCTAGGATTTAATTCAAATATCATATGTTCTAAAAAATGCGAAATTCCATTATTGTCTTCATCCTCAAAAGAAGCACCAAGCTTAAACGAAATATCAGAATATATTTGCTTAGAATTAGGTATATTCTTAACAAATATTTTAATTCCATTTTTAAGAACAATCATATTTTCAATATTTTGCCCAATATTTACAATATTTCTTGAATTGTTATTTTTATAACTAAAAAGCTTTTTAAAAAAATTCATAGCTACACTTTAAAAAATCAAAATTTATAAATAATATTATAACATTTTTTTTAAATAAATCAATCTTATTCATATTTTACATACATACAGTCCTTTATTTACAAATTTTGTTTACACGATTTTTACAATCATCAAGATAAAATTTTAAACAAGATATATAGCCTAATATAGGGAAATATTATTATTTAATTACAAATTATTAAAAATAAAAGAAAAACTAATTCCACTAGAATTAACATTTGAAAAATTTCTATAAAACGACAATTCAGTTGACAAATTATCCATAAACTTATAATTAAAAGACAACTTTAACTTATTTGTATTATATCCCTCATAATAGTTATATAAAGTCCTATCTTTATCAAACAAATCATCCTCAAGATAATATTGGTATTCGTAATAAAAACTAAGCGTAGAAGAATCATTTAATCTAAACCCAAGTGTCGTTGCAAAAGTTATTTGATTATAATCAATACCATCAACTATCTTAAAATTTAGCGAAGTATTCAAAAAATATCTAACCAACAAATCATTTAATGTAAAATCATCATCCCTGCCAAACAAGACTCCGAATTCAAAAGCATTCCTTGTATCAACGGTATTTACTTGTTTAGACAAATCACTATATTTAATTGGAAAATAATAGGAATATTGTATTGAAAAAACATTAGAATTTTTATTATACAAATTTTGAATCAAGAATATATTTCCATAATAATCATTTCTTACCTTCTCACGCAAAACAACTCCATCAAATGTGCCCTTTGAATAAAAGTTATAATTTCTTAAATATCCGCCAAAAGTAAGCCAATCAGTCAAGCCATATTCAAAATAAAATTTATACGAATTATTCCTATAAAAATTATCCTTACTATTACTAAACAGCGTTTTAGAATATTGTGATTCATCAAGAATTTCAAATAATCCAAAAAATTCATTTTGTTTTCTTGTCCAAGCAGAAGCGTATACACCAAATATACATACAAAATAAATTACGCAAGAAACTAATAATATTTTTATATTCATAATATACTTTCAATCAACAAAACACAACTTTAATGGTCCGACAAAATAAACAACAAATTGGTAAGACATTATTATTTTGATATATATTTATTTATAATATATTACCATTCGTCAGAGTCTTTTAAATCATCATCCATATTGTCCATATATGATGGCTCATTACTTTTGTTTTTATTAGTTTCTTCATCTTTTTTATCTTCCCCAGGTGAATCTTCAGACGATGCTCCATTAAGCTGTTCTTCATTTATTTTGGCTTCAGCTGCTAAATCTTCTTGTTTTATTTGTTCTTTTTCTTCAGCAGTGCCAAAGTGTTTAGTAGCTATTCTATTCATATCATCGTCCAAAGTATCTTGCTGTTCATTATATTTATTATTAATACTGTCCTCTTTATCTTTATACTTATTTTCAAATTCTCTATTTTCCATATCAGAAAGATGTTTATTAATTTTTTTATCATTCTCATATTGATCATCATATGTTTTCTTATCTATCTTTTCATTTTTCTTAGATTCTTTTAATTGATTTTTATAATCACTTTTTGTTATCTTTCCTTCTTTAAAATCTTTCTTTATGCTGTTACGTTGATCTTTATATATTTCTGACAAATTCTTATTGACTTCTTTATGATTTTTGTCAAGTTCTTTATTTCTGTTTTTTTGATTTTGAGCCAATTCTTTTTGTTCATTTTTTTTGTCCGATTCAAGTTTTTTTAAATCATTCTTTCTGCCAGAATCTATACTCTTTTGTTCAGAATTAAATCTATCTCTATTTTGTTTCATTTCTGCCTCATATCCAGCATTATTCTCTTTAAAATCTTTCCTTGCTTTACTTTCATCAGAATCAATACCAAGCACACTGTCATTATAACCTCTAAGTGCTTTATCCATTGCCTGTTGTTTTAAAAGATTCTGTTTTGCTATATATTTTTCTCGTTGTGCCTTCTTTTCTTTATTAGTCATTTTATCCCATGTTACTTCATTACCATTTGCATCAGTGAAATGATTAAACTCACTATTTCTAGCAACATCTTCCAAGCTATTTCCCTCTTTCATATTGTTATCCCTTAACAATTTTGCATACTCTTGTTCTTCTTGTTTTTTATACGGTGCATGACTTCCAAAAGCAACACCAATAGCACCAGCAGCACCACGAGTGGTATTTTTAAATTTAAGCAAACCTCCTTTAGTATTAGTTACGAAAAAATTCTTAAGATTGCCAACAAACCATCCGTGATCGGAAATATTTTGTGCTTTTTCTTGAGCAATTTCTCTATCAATTTCTCTATTTCTTGCCTTAGTAGCATCTATAGCACCACGTTTATTAACCATAGCCTTTCCTTCTTTTACCAAAGAAGTCATTTTATCAGACGACCTTGTATAGCCAATCTGTCCAGCCAATGCACTGCCAGCTAATCCAGCAATACTTGTGCCTTCGGTAAGCTTCCACGCATTTCCTTGCTTGAATTCCTCTCTTGTAATGCCTTTTTCTGACATCACTTTTTTCAATTCTGCATTGTTATCTATATATTTATTTACTGCTTCGTCTCTTATTTCAGCAAATTTCTTATTTCTTTCCTCTGTGGTTAAATTATCATATTCGCCACTTCTTTTAGCCTCTCTAATGGCTTTAGTTCCAGCTCTATTTGCACCTATTAAACCTTTTATCATCTGTCTATTACGCTCTTTCATCTGTTTCTCATCAGCTTCAGTTTTATATCCAATAGTTTTTCTTGCAACTGTAGCCCCCATCTGTTTTGTAGCCTTCTTTAGAGGTTTTTTAACATGATCATTAAAAAATGATCCAGCAGCACTACTTATACCAGAACTCAATCCTGAAGCAGAAATTCCTCCACCACCAAGATCTGTAGCAATAGTGCTTGAGAATTTTATAAAATTTTTCATTATATCAGCAATCAAATATATCAAAAGTATTTGAAATAAACCAGGAACAGAAGCTGCTGCAGCCGTTGATGTAGCACTGGTTGCTTTCCAGAATTTCATTAGTTCAATAGAACCTAAAATAGGAATATTCAATACCCAAACAGACGTCCAACAAACCCTATAGCTTAATACAAACTTAATTATATTATACACCAGCATGTTAAACAAACTTAAGCATGTTAAAAGGAATATTTGCTCAAGTGAGAAAGATATAAGCAAATTTATCCACTTATCAAACATTTCTTTAGTTTTATTAAATACCAACATAACAAAGAATATTGGTCCCAATGCCAACAGCATTGATATAAAGAATTGTGCAGTCAAATATAGAAGAAGTGCATTAGCAACTGCAACAATATAGCTAAATACCGAAAAGTATATTATAAATACATATAACCATCCAAAGAAACTTACAAAGAATAATCCCCATATCTTATATGAAACAGGGTCTGAGAATATTAATGATAAGTTCTTATCAACCCCACTAAATAATATACTTTTATCATAAAAGCCTGATTTAGCAAACATAGCATTAATATTATTAGTTTCATCAAATGCTCCGGCAATTGCAAATACTAAATAATCAACGCCAGCTTTAAAGAATTTAACAAAGAACATGTTGTAGTAATACCATCCATCTTCTCCAACCATTAAGTAGATAAACGCAATTTTTATAACTCTTCTTATTAATTCATTATGGGTTAGATCTACCATACCAAGTAAATAATATAAACCATAAAAACATATCATAAGCGTAAAGCAAAGCTTTAATATAATCTGATATCCAGCATCAGTTATAACAGCAACATAGAAATTTTCAAGGAATCCAGAGCCATCATTTACAGTATCACATCTTGAAATTGTAACATCATCTTTTTCTAATTCAGCATCACATTTTAAATAACATGTGCTTGAGCTTGGCTGGCATGCCTCGCCAAAATCATCATCCGCCAAACTTGCACACTGGCTTGTTGATACTCCAAGAGCATAGCTAGTCCCCTCTGAACATTTTCTGAAATTTCCGCTATTATTTAAAGCGACACCAACAGTCTTGCCATCCAATATTTCTAAAATTGGTTCCATTACATATTTTACAATATATCCAGTGCTATTTAAAACATCTTTTGGAGTTTGTAATTTAATAGTATATGAACCACTATTATTTGAATATCCATTAACATTTTCTTTTACGGTTATAGTCTCAAGTTTATCTTCTAAAGTAGTATTACCTTCGTCGTCCTTTCCCTTAAGAAAGCATCCATCAACCGGTTCACTCTCTGACCAACAATTTGTTGTTGTATTAGTTTTAGTACACATGAGATTTTCTAATTTATTTTTTGCGTCCTCAATTGTTTCTATATCACTTGTATCTACTGAACAACGATTATAAATATCAGAGACAATGCCTGAACATCCTTCCTCTGTACAATTAGTAAGCGGACAACAATATAAATTAGTATCTTGTTGAGCTCCAGTTTTTCCTTCTGGATCAGCAACTTTAAAGAAAACTTTTAATTCTTCAAATTTTGCCGTTTTAGCCCCATTGCAAGAAGCTTTCAATGATACAGTATCTCCAGAATTAATGTAGCCATTCTCAATTAAATCTGCAATATTGACACCGGGATTAGTCCATTTACTAGCTAATGGTCTATAAATTCCACCTGAGTCAAAATCATAAAGAGTGTTGCCTTCATCTAATTCACCATTTTCATCATATTTTGTCAACCATTGAACAAGACAGGTATCATCACCACCAAATCCAGAAACACCAAGGGCGACATTCATTTTATTACCATTATAAAATTGTTCTTTTGAAGAAAAAGTAAAATAATATAGGTTATTTTCTTTTTCATCTGAAGGACTAGGATTACCCGTATAATTTCCAAAACCACCTTCAGCATATTGGGTATTAGTTTCAGTGGATGCCACATTATTAGTAAAGTCAGCGTTATCAATTACTAAAAAGCCAAGAAGTTTTTGCCCGCTTACATTCAAAACATCAGAAGAGTTATAATAAAGATCATCTTTATTTTGAGTAAAAGTCATACCGGAAAGGTTGCCATAATTCTTATCAGTATCAAAAATACTACTTAGTTTTGTTGCACCCAATTCTACGTCTAGTTTGTTAAGTTCTCCGTAGTTTGAGACATCGTCATTAGGGCCATAACCAAAATTATTATCAGCGGTATCACTGCCATATGAATTTAGATTGAACAAATTAGAAACCGCACCAGTATATCCTTCCAAATCATAACATTGAATTACATTTGCCTTAGTTTCTAAAAGTTGATTAGAATCTCCAGAACTTATTGTAATATTACATTTTTGATTATTTCCTTCGCCTTCTTTTTTGCAATCTGTTGCATATTTTTTCTCATATTCTTCTATAATAGATTCTCTACATTTTGCGCATTTTTCTTCACTAAATTGTGATTCAAAATCACCAATATCATCTTCATCAGCACCCGCTGTAAAAGAGCTGTCATCATATTCGCATGTTTTGCCGCTACTATTACTAGAATCTGTATCAGTAGAATCTGTATCAGTAGTAGTAGGGTCTGAAAAAACTTCGCCATAGCATCCTGTAGGGCAATAATTATCCTTATTAGTAGAATCGTTACATACGTCGCTGTGAGATATTTTACAAACTTGTTTTTCTTGTTTATTGCCTGTTGTATCAGTATAACTTATTTTTACAAGATCACAAGAAGTCGTTGATACAACGTCTTCAGCTCTACCTCTACACATTAGTGCCGGTCTATCTACAATTTTCATAACAAGTCCATCTACAACACTTGTTTCGTATATTATTCCACTATTACCAGATGTTGAAGTGTATGAATTAGGACGAGTTTTTCTTCTTATATTTCCATTATCATAGTCAAACCAAATACTATCATCAAATCTGAGAACTTGACCCTTTCTTACAAAAATTTTATTATTTGTAAAGCTATTGTCATTTAACTTTACACCATCAAGTTTAGTGTTATTGATAGTATATATTTCATCTCTTTCGGCACTCTCAGGAGTAATGCTATGATATTCGTAAAAATTATCTCTAATTATACTATTACATTTAGAACTCATACTAGTATAACATTTTTCTGCTTCTTTAAAGTCATATAAAGGATTTATAATAGTAAATGTTATTGGTAAATTACTATTATTAGAAACACATTTAATATTTTGTTTTTCTGAACAAGAAACAGTTGTAGCAGGGAAAAGATTAGCAAAATCAATAAAGCCAGAAGTGCCAATTAAAATTTCATTCTGAGGCACAAGCATTACTGCTAAATCATTTGCACAATCATATTCGCTATTTGTTGTATTATCAAAATAAATTTTGACTGAAAAATTTTTGCTTAAATCAGGATTTTCATAAGTATCATCAACTTGTAAAGTATTAAAATTACCATTCAATATAGCACTATTATTATCATTAAAAATTATACCGGAATTTGTTAATTTTTGCTGATTATTATTCTTCAAAAAATGCCATTCCTGATTAACAGGCACTTCCATATTATATGCAAGTTTATTATTTCCATCACTACCGGAAACCTCAAGATAAATTTTACATTTTTTAGTTGTATCAAAACTTTTGTCTTTACTTCTTAAAAATCTAAAAGCAATTTTAGAAGGATAAATAAATTTCCAATTATCAACGGTTGCTGGATATCCTGTATCATCTTGTAATGGCAATATTAAACCTTTTGTAGTTCCATTACTTAGGGCATTACTAGATTCTCCATCTCCTCTGTATACAATTGCATAATTACCTAATAAATCATATTTATCAGTTTCTACATTAGTATTCTCAGATAATGAAGTTGCCGCTGGATCGTAAACTATTTTTTCAAATGGATTTGAAATTATAAGATCTTTTATGCTAACATTATCTTCTGTTGTCAAATTTGGAATTATTTCACCGCCAATCGTTTTTAAAAAAGTATCTTCTATAGGAGAAGTAGTTGAATCTACAGAACAACACATAGGATATCCATCAGTGCCATATAAAGAACTACATCCCAATGTTGTAGAGTTAGTTCCACATTTCCAATTTGAAAAATCAACAAGTGTTTCCGGTCCTGTTGAATCATTAACGTTTCCGCTTGTTTTGTTGCTACTAGTATAGTTGGCAGGAATATCTTTCAATATTATGACGCCTCTTCTTAAAAATTCTTCTCTTTGTATAATATTTTCAGATCTTTCCCCATATAGAAGATCTTCTTCACAATTTTCTCCATATGTGCACCAATTTCCAGATAATTTAAAACCCGAACTATTGTTAATAATGTAATTGTCATATTGTATACCTGCATTTTTTACATTATATCCTGTTTCTTCGCTTTCAGCATCTTTTAAAGATAAAGAACCTAGGGCCTGAATAGTTATTACGGCACTATCTGTTATTTTTATTCCAATAGCACTATCATCACCTTTTATATTACTTGATACCCAACCTGGTTCATAAGAAGCTACATATTCCGCACAACCATCACGACATTGTTGAACTATAGAGTTAAAAGCCTCATTTGCATATTTAGATTTTTCCTCGGAAGTTAATTCTTCTCCTTTTGAATTATAAAATTCTATATCATTACATGCAGTATTATCCATATAACATTCTCTTAATATATAAGAATTACAGGCTTTATCTTCAGCTGCAAATTTTAGTGTATAGTCACCCCTATCATTTGTAACAGAACATGTATTATCAGTTGGTTTAAAAATAACAATACCCTTCCCATTACTATCCTTAGCTATAGCACTACCATATAAACATTGTGATATAACACCAGTATCGCTTCCATATTTACCATCGTCCACCCATGCACAGGTTGAATTATAAGAATCAACTGTAATAACATCAGTGTCGTATTCTCCAAAATCATCAGCTTCTATACAGCTTTCTCCCGAGCAAGAAGACAATAAAATAACAGCAATAAAAAGAACGATATATTGTTTTAGAATATTTTTACACATAATAAGAGCCCTCTGTATTTCTTAAATTAATATTAGCATTAAAATAATAAAATGCAACTTGATTTTGATTTTTTTTACATTTTTTATTGGCTAAAACACTTTTAATAACATTTTCAAGTCTCATAGATAAATTTCTTACAAAATTTTCCGTTATATAATTTTCTGTAGCAAAATTAGCAAATCTATCATCCGATATATTAATATCATCAGTTATAATAAGCTTGCCGCTTTCTATAATTCCTTTATTTATTTTATCTGTAATTTTATATTTTACAATATAATCTACATTTTGATTTTCAATGTCATTATTCATAGATACTAATGAAGTTCTTCTAACTGTTCCTATATTTAAAGTAATTAAAAAATTACTATCTTCATCAATATTTATACTTGAATTGTTTATAATGCTGTCTAAAAGTAATTTTTGGCTTACTCTACTTAAACTGCCACCAGTTATCTCAATATCAAAAACATCTCCAGAAATGCAATATTTTTTATTTGTAGAAGAACATGATATAGCAAAAAAGCATAATAATATAATACAAAATTTTAAAAAATTAACACAATTATTAGAGTAATTTTTAAAATTATTCAGAATATTTTTTAAATTATATACATTAAATAATGCCTTCATTTTATAAATAAATTATTTAGAACCGACCATAGCTTTAAATAGAGAGTTTAAGCCGGCACTCAACCAATCGCCACCCTTTATTAGGAGCAATAAAAAAACAAACACAGCTAAAGCAATAAATGGAATCATCATTATTAAATTTCTAGCCTGCATTTTCATCATATCAGCTTTACCATACCTGCTTGCGAGCGCTATTGAATTTTTTTTAGCTTCTTCTAACTCTTTCTTTTTTTCAGCCTCTTTTTCGTCCTTTTTCTCTTGCAAAGCTTCTTTTGTCTTATTCTTAGTTAAAATACCGCCTGAATTATTTTTTTCTGCATCAGTTGTTTTAGGCTTCATAAAGCTTGCAAATGCATCTTTATTCTCATTATCGCTCATACTTGAGATTATAATAATTTTACTTGGTAGGTATATTAAAATATATTTTTTAAAAATAAAGAAAAATTTAAGCTAAAATGAATTTTATTAATAATTTTAATATTATTAAGACAATTGACTGCAAAACATAATACTCTATTTATATTAATTATAATTAAAAATATTATTTTAAGATATAAAAACCCAAGGTTTAGGACATAAAAAACAGATACAAAAATCATTTTAAATAATTTTGTTCTCAAAAAACTTGTTTTTTATTTTCTTAAAAAATATATTTAAAAAAAGAGGATTAATAATTTTTTATATTATGTTTAGTTTAAAAAGAATGTTAACAGTTGCTAAAAAAGAAACAATAGAAATGTTTAGGGACCCAGTTAGAGTTATTGCCAATTTTGCTGTTCCTATAGTTTTAATGTTTTTGTTTTCTAGTGGTATGAACATGGATATAAAAAATATACCATTTGTAGTGCTTGATTTTGATAATACAAAAGCAAGCAGAGAATATGCTGATGCATACATAAACTCAGAATATTATAAATATCAAGGCCATGTTTATTCAAATAGAGAGGCAGAATTAGCTTTACAGCAAAATAAAGCAAGATTTTATATAGATATACCTGCAGGTTTTGGAAGAAATTTAGCATCTGGTAAGGGAACACAGGTTGCTACATTTATAGACGGCACCCAACCATTTAGGGCCGAAAGTATAAAAGGCTATACTTCTGGCACAAATTCAATATATTTTTCAAATATGTCAGAAGAAATTTTTGGAAATAAAAGTTATGATCCAACAGCCTTTAGTATAAAAAGTAGATATTGGTATAACCAAGCTTCAGAAAGTAAATATACTTTTGTTCCTGGAGCCATTGCGATTATTTTAATAGCAATACCCGCAATAATGATGACATTATCAATAGTTAAAGAAAAAGAGGTTGGGACAATAACAAACTTCTATGCAACACCACTCACAAAATTAGAGTTTTTAATTGGAAAACAACTAATATATGTTGGTATATTTATTTCAATTTATTTTATATTGGTTGCTATAGCAACAATGTTTTATAAGGTTCCATTAAAAGGAAGTTTTTTGTTGCTTACAGGGATGACAGTAATATATGTATTTTGCACAACAACAATAGGTCTATTAGTATCTTCATTCGTTAAAAGTCAAATAGCTGGTTTGCTTATTGCACTTATTACTACTATGATACCTTCATTTACCTATTCTGGTTTATTAACACCAATATCAAGTTTAGATAAGGGTGCTCAAATAACTGCAAAATTTTATCCAATATTTTATTACATAAGAACCGTTATGGGATCGTTTACAAAAAATTTACCAGTAGAACGTTTATTGCCTAATTTTGTTTATCTTACTATATTTTATATGGTTTTGATGATATTATGCACAATTCTATTAAAGAAACAAGAAAAGTAATAAAATTAAGCTTTTATATCATTGATATTTTTAAATTTTATTTCCCTCTAATAACCTTACGCAATTAATTAGAGGGAGTTTTTTATTTTATTCATATAGTCGTCAATAAAATTAAATTTTCTCATCATAAGTTCTTTAGTGTTTTCTCCGGTTTTTGTTTTTTCAACCTTTGAAAGCTTTATGGATCTATTTGTTGTAAACCAATAATCAGCGACACTTGATAAAGTTTCATTAATGCAAGAATTATAGTAGAAAGTTCTAAAAATTTCCATCTCGCCAAGCTCTGCCATATTGTCGGCATCATATAAAATATTTGCATATACGGTTCCGCTTTTTTTATTTCTTATGGTTGAAGAAACTATATTTATAAACTCCTCATTAAAATCGTCCCTTAAAATCTCTTTAACCATGTCGGCACCAATTTCATCATGATCTATATTAAGTCTTTTTTCAAGCTCCGCAAATCCTTCAGCATCAACATTTTTATAATATTTGGCACTCTTTCCTATATCATGAAATAATGCGGTTATTATGGATATTTCCCTTTCTTTTTCATTCAAGCCTAAATTCTTTGCTATAGTATTTGACAAGAAAGCAACATTCTGGCTGTGGTAAAATCTAAAATTCTGTCCGCCGCTAAATTCAAAACAATCGCAAAAACTATCATTTAAAAAATTTATATACTTTTTATATTTCAAAAATTCTTCTATTTTTGATAAATCAATTTCGCTTAATAGATTATCAAAAAATTCATCAAAAAACTCATTTCTAAAATTTTGCTTTTGAATTTCTGCAATTTCGCCCATAGTTTTATGCTTTACTGCATTTTCACCAATTAGTCTAAAAAGATTTTCATAGTTATTTTCTTCCATATTTGCCCCGATAAAATTATAGGCTATTTAAAATAGCCTATTAATTGCTAGCCCAATTTTTTCTTTAAAATTTCATTTATGACTTTTGGATTAGCTTTTCCACCGCTTGCCTTCATTGTTTGTCCAACAAAAAATCCGAATAGTCTTTCATTTCCGCCTTTATATTGCTCAACCTGTTTTGGATTTGCGGCAATAACTTCATCAATAACTTTTTCAATGGCCGCAGTGTCAACAACCTGTTTTAGACCTTTTTCTTCAACAATTTTGCCCGCAGGTTGTTTTGTTTCAACCATTATATCCAATACGTCCTTTGCAATTTTTCCCGAAATTGTTTCATCCTTTATCAAATTCAACAATTCAATCAACATTTCAGCTGATACAGGACTATTTTCAATAGTTAAAGCCATTTTGTTTAATCGCCCAAAAAGTTCAGATGTAATCCAATTTGCAGCAAGTTTTGGATCATGAACAGCGACTACAGTTTCAAAATACGAACTAATAAATGTAGACGCCGTCAAAACCCCTGCATCATAATCGCTTAGTTTATATTCTGCAATGTATCTAGCCTTTTTTGCCTCTGGCAATTCCGGCATTTCTTTTCTAACGTCTTCAATTAATTCTTCCGTAATAACTAAAGGTGCTAAATCTGGATCTGGAAAATATCTATAATCAATAGCATCTTCCTTGCTTCTCATTGTAGTTGTTTCACCAGTTAAAGCATTAAATCTTCTAGTTTCTTGACTTATTTCTCCACCGTCTTCAAGAATATCTATTTGCCTTTTTGCCTCTATTTCTATAGCCTCGCCAACATTCTTAATAGAGTTCATATTTTTAATCTCACATCTAGTGCCCAACTTTTCAACGCCAACTCTTCTAACTGATACGTTTGCATCACATCTCATACTGCCTTTTTCCATATCAGCGCTAGAAGTATCAAGTGCTCTCAACAATGTTCTGAGTTCCTTTAGATACTCCATAGCCTCATATGGACTTCTTAAATCAGGTTCAGATACTATTTCAAGCAAACAAACGCCGCTTCTATTTAAATCAACTAAAGTCAAAGAAGGATGTTGATCGTGAATTGACTTTCCCGCATCCTGTTCCATATGGGCTTCATGTATTCTAATTTTTTTCTTCGTCTTATCTTCAAGCTCTATTTCAAGCCAACCGTTTTTAATTATTGGATAATAGAATTGAGTTATTTGATAGCCAGAAGGCAAGTCTTGATAAAAATAATTTTTTCTATCAAAAACGCTCCTCATATTGAACTCAGCATTTAACCCTAAACCAGTTTTTACAGCTTGTCTAACGGCCTCTTGATTAACAACCGGCAGCTGTCCAGGCATTGCATTATCATAAAATGATACATGCGTATTCTGCGGACTTCCAAACTCCGTTGAGCTTCTTGAAAACAACTTTGATTTTGTCTTTACTTGACAATGCACCTCAAGTCCAATAACAACTTCCCATAATCCCGTCTTACCTTCTAAATTGTAAACCATTTTACTATTTTTTATTATATGCTTCACTAAGAATAAGCTTTATTTTTTTCTTTTCAAGTAAAAATAAATCTTATTGCATAAATTTAGAAGAACAAGATTTATCAAGATCCTCCTTTTTAGAATTTTTATTTAAAAATTTATCAAGCAATGGCATATTTTTACAAGCTTCATTAAAATATTTTGATGTTATGCCTGCACCATGTTTGTCCTTAATTTTTTTTTTGTATTTTTTGTTCAAAATTTTCAACAACATAGTCTGCTATTTTTTTATCAAATTTATTGCAAATCCTTATTTTTTTCTTTTCATCAACTTTAGAATTGATATATGAAGAATCAAAAACATATGCTTTTTCTTTTGGGTATATTTGAATAATGAGGTATGTTGCCAAGAATAATATTTGTATTATATTTTAACATAATCAACTTTTTTATATGGAAGTTGTTAAAATAAATATATTAATTAATTTAACAATCAACATATATATGAATACTACAAATATATAATATCTATTGACTTAATCGCAAAAATATATTATAATATAATAAGCGTTTAAATAAATATATACTCTCATGGAAATAACTAAAGACGAAATAGAAAACTTTTCCATTACTTTAAAAATGGTTGATATAGCCAATAATTTAATAATGTCAAAACATAAAAATGACAAATTAATCGTAAAAGCATGTAATCTTTGTCGTAATGCTATAAAATTAATACAACCAATAACATACTTAAGTATTGTTGCTGGAAAATTTAAATCAACAGAGCCTCAAGAAGAAAACGCTATTAGAGAATTACCAAGAAATAAATTATTATATCACGCATTTACCGCACCTTCAAACATTAAAGAATTTTGGACTAACAAAAAGAGATTTTCTGCAAAAACTGTTTTACAGACTAGAAATGACGATATTTATGTTGCTGGTGTTCAGCTTAATAATAATAAAATAATTTTAAGCTCATCAATTAATGCATCTTTAAAACTTCTTAAAAAATATGCAAACTATTTAAAAAAGAATGGAAACAAAAAAACTTCTGACTTTATAAATACTGTTATTTTGCCATCAATGAATTTAGTCCTAACAGCATATAATATGTATAACAATACAAATTTTTTATATAGCGATTACAAAAATTCAGATTTAATAGATGATGAAAATAGAGTATTAAAAAGAGCATTGTCTATATATTCTCTTTATAATGGTTTTAAAAATGCAAAAAATATAATAATAAACCACAGGCTTATAAAGGAACAAAAAAAATTAAATAATTATAAAAACTCATTATTTTCAAACGACAAAGAACAACTTAATAAAATAGAACAATCAACATTAATCGGAGAAGAAAAATTATACGATATAAAAAACAATATATGTGAAATATACAAAGCATTAACAACTGCAAAAGAAAAAGAAGAAAAAGAACAGTTAAAAAAACAATTGGATGATATACAAAATAGAATGATTAAAAATCTCGGAAAAATATATGGAAAAAAACTATTTAAAACAATAATAAATATATCTTCATATCTACATTTAGACGCTAATAACGTAAATGATTTATATAAAATTCCAAATACAAATATTCAAATATATAATTTAGAATTAGCTGTATCTTCGGCAAATATTGATGCTATTAAATATCTTAAAGCAATTGGAACAGATCTTAACTTAAAATCGCATATTGGTGCAAATACAACTCTGAAAAATTTATACGATATGGCATTAGATGTTGATTCAAAAATAATCTCAAACATAAGATCTATTGTTGAAAAAAAAGATACAAAAGATATAGTAGAATCTATATTCAATGATTATAATAATAAAGAATATTATGGATTAACAAAACAATATTTTAAACAGGCTATTAAAAAATACGGGAAATATGAAAAACAAATAAATCAATTATTTAACAAATTAGAGAGAGAAAATCAACAAAATGTTCAAGTTAGATAATTTAACGAATTTTTTCATATATTATAAAAAATGAACCTAATGGCCTATAAAAGGCCATTAATTTTATTAGATAATTTTTATAATTTATGATAGTTGTTTTAAAATATCTTTTACCTTCATTTTTGCAACGCCAACAACGGAATCACCTCCACCATAATATATAAATATTTCATCCTTTATCATAATAGCACCACAAGGGAATACAACATTTGGAACATCTCCATATAATTCATAATCCATTTCTGGTTCCATTAAAGGAATATCAGTTCTGCCTAAAACTTTTGTTGGGTCCTTTAAATCTAGCAATATAGCCCCTACTTTATAGATATGACCCGGATCAGAAACTCCATGATATATTAATAACCATCCTTCTTTTAGTTTTATTGGAGGTGCTGAAATCCCTATTTTTGTATTATCCCACTTGTCAGGTCTAGGTCTTATTAAAGCAAAAGAATTATCCAACCATTTATTTTGCAATTCATACAAATCATCAACAAAATTTAAACTTATATAATTTTCTGGTCTATGAAATATTACAAATTTTCCGTCTATTTTTTCAGGAAGGAAACAAGCATTTTTATCATTAAAGCTTGGAGAGGAAATTACAATTGGTTCACTCCAATTCCATCTTTTATCTATAAAATCAAAAACGGAAATCGTAGAAAGTGCAACTCTTGGAACTCTACCATTAAAGGCTGTATATGTCATATAAATTGTATCATCTATACGAGTCAGTCTAGCATCTTCACAACCACACCATAAACCTGGTGCTGCACGTTTTTCAAACACTTTTCTTGCAACATAAACCGGTTCCGGCAATCTTTCATCAATATGAACACCATCCTTGCTTGATGCATATCCAATAATTGATTTGTTCTTATAGGAAAAAGCTCTGTATAATATATGAACTTTTTTATCTAAATAAATAGCAGCTGGATTAAAAGTTGCTCTTCCTTCCCATGGCGATTCAATTATTGGTCTTATTATAGGATTACCAATATATCTTTCAAAGCCATCAGGCAATTTTTTACTTTTAACAAATAATTCTTTATCTTCTTTTGGTGCAATCATCTCCTCTAATAATTCATGTAAATTGCAAGTAGCAACACATGATACTGTATCAGCAGCACCATAATATAAAGACAATTTATCACCTTCAAGTAAAGCACCTGTAGGGAATACTATATTTGAAATATTTCCGCTAGATTCATAAGATTCTTCTGGAACCATTAAAGGTTCTTTAGTTCTTCCAATAACTTTTAATGGATTTTTTAAATCAAGTAAGACAGCTTCAACACTAAAAACTTTATTTGCTGAAAAATAATTTTTTATATAGGAATAAATTAAAAGCCATCCCTTATCAGTCTTAATTGGTTGTGCACCAACTTCTATGTGGTCATCTTTACTTCTTAATAGCGGAATTGTATGAGATGTTAAATTACAATACCATTCTTCCCATAAATTTTCATCCCAAATATCAGATTCTTTATCAAAAAATGCTAAGGCTATTTTTGCAGGAGGATTATCTGTATCAACCGTTAGAATAGCTGCAAACTTTTCATTAATTTTTTCAGGGAATAAAGCCATAGCCTTAGAATTAAATGGAGTTATTAAATGTTTTTCTTCTATTTTCTTGAAATTTTTTGTTATAGCTAGGCCAATTTTTATTCCATCAGCTGAGAATGGATAAGTTGAAAGGGCTGTATAAAATATATAGTACTTGTCATCAATCTTAGTAACTCTAGGATCTTCACAACCAAAAGCCTCCCAATAAAATTCCGGTTTAACTAATTGATGTCTGTTCTTAAAACTGTCATATGTATTTCCTTCAGCACAACCAATTGATGATATTTCTAATTCAACACCTTGTCTTTCTTGAACATCAGAAATAGCCCTGTAGAGTATATAATATTTTTTACCATTAAAAACAATACTTGGATTAAAAGCTGCTTTTACTTCCCAGCTGTTCTTTTTATTTGGCTCTAAAATTGGATTTTTTTCATATCTATTAAGCTTTACCATTGTTGTCCTTTATTTGTTGAATAAAATTCTTTAAATTACAACTAGCGACACAAACAACAGTATCAGCACCTCCATAATAAAGGATAATATCATCACCTTTTATAGTGGCTCCACAAGTATAAACTATGCCGCCTTTAAAACCCTCATTTTCATATTTTTTATCTGGCTCTATTATTGGAAAACTTGATTTATATAAAATTTTTGTTGGATCTTTATAATCAAGTATCATAGCTCCAATTTTATATTTACCCGGTTCTTTTTCATTTATTGCGTGATAAAAAACAAGCCATCCCTCATCTATTCTTAATGGAGTAGGGCCAACTCCTCTAATTACAGTGTCCCATACACCTTTATTTTTAACTTGTTTATAAAAACTTTTTATATTAGGATTCTTTTCAAAATCTAAATTATCTAAATATTCAACCTGGATATTTGGAGTTATACTATGTAAAATAGCATATTTGCCATTGATTTTTTCTGGAAATATTACCCAATTCTTATTTGCTTGGTTTTGAGGAGAAACTAAAACTGGTTTTTTCCATTTATCCCATTTTCTGCCTAAAAAGTCAGAAACTTTTATTGATGTCATAGCAACACATGGTGGATTTACACCATTAAAAGCTGTATAAATCATATAAAGTATATCATCTATTCTCGCAATTCTAGGATCTTCGCAGCCGCCCCAAGCATCATAGCTAGGACCAGAATTATATGGAAATATTGGTCTAGAAATACTAGCAACTCTTAATTCAAAACTACCCGTTGGTCTATATATTGGATATGGCAATCTTTCATCAATATGAATGCCATCTTTACTTATAGCATAGCCTATAACAGATCCGCCATCATCACCAACTGCCCTATATAATATATGGATAGTTCCATCTATATCTACTATAGCGGGATTAAATGTTCCGCATGACTCCCAACTATTTGAGTTTGGTGTTATAATTGGATTAGAGTCAGATTTTTTAATAATACATTTTGGCGTAATAATTGGCTTTTCTTTAATTTTTTCCCTATTCTTTCCTAAAATATAATCTATAGAAAAAATTTCTTTTTCAGGCTTTCCTTTTATATTAAATAAAAATTCCAATTCTCCATCGTTCATTGTAATCTTTAATTTAGTCAAAGGCACTTCACTTATTAAAATAGGATTTGCTGTTCTATAAATTAATTCATTAGTTTTTTTATCAAAAAGTGCAGCACCTAAACAAAATGGCGTCTTAGTATAATAAATTACCAAAACACCATCATCAATTAAAAAATTATCTAAAATTTTTATTTCACCAGAATCAAAATAGTTTTTTCTGGACTCTAAATTATAAGTTGGTTTTTCCTTTTTGATTTTTGCATTAGTCTTTTTAGCAGTTTCTACTTTTTTCATCATGACAAGCCAAAAAATTATTCTTATAATTTATTTTTAAATTAATAATTTTTAGTTGTCAATGATTTTAAATTATATATGACTAAATAAAGCTGTTATTTATTATAGATATTTGTAAAATAAGTTATTAAAACTAGAATTATTAATATATAATATAAATTTATAGAAGAGTTTTAACTCTTCTATAAAATATTATAACTAATTATCTATAGACTACATAAAGTCATCCATGCCATAGCCACCGCCCATACCAGCAGGCATACCACTACCAGCATTGCCACAGTTGCATTTGTCATTTGCAGGTTTATCTGTAATTACGCATTCGCTTGTAATTAATAAACCAGAAATTGAACTTGCACCTTCAAGAGCAATTCTTGTAACTTTTGCAGGATCAACAATACCGAAATTAATCATATCACCATATTGTTCTTTTTGAGCATCAAAACCATAATTAGGATTATCATTATCCATGATTTTGTTAGCTATTACAGCACCGTCTAAACCAGCATTTTCAGCTATTTGTTTTGCAGGAGCTTGCAAAGCTTTATAAACTATTTGAATACCAGCTTTTTGTGCTTCATTTTCAGCATCCAATTTTAACAAAGCTTTTGATGCATGAACTAATGTTGCACCACCACCAGCAACTATACCTTCTTCAATAGCAGCCCTTGTAGCAGATAAAGCGTCCTCAACTCTATCTTTCTTTTCTTTAACTTCCATTTCTGTAGCACCGCCAACCTTAAGTATAGCAACACCGCCAGATAACTTAGCCAATCTTTCTTGAAGTTTTTCTTTATCATATTCTGATGAAGTAGCTTCAATTTCATTTTTAATTTGTGAGCATCTAGCTTTTACAGCTTCTCCTTCGCCAGCACCATCAATTATTGTAGTATCGTCTTTTGTGATAACAATTTTTTTAGCTCTTCCAAGTTGAGGTAATTCAACATTTTCAAGCTTCTGACCTAAGTCTTCAGAAATTACTTGTCCAGCGGTTAAAACAGCTATATCTTCAAGCATAGCTTTTCTTCTATCACCAAAGCCTGGTGCCTTAACAGCACAAACCTTTAAACCACCTCTTAACTTATTTACAACTAAAGCAGCTAAAGCTTCGCCCTCAACATCTTCTGCAATAATCAACAATGGTCTGCCAGATTGAGCAACAGCTTCTAAAATTTTTAAAATTGATTGTAAATTAGAAACTTTTTTCTCAACTAAAAGAACATATGGATTTTCCAATTCACAAACCATTTTTTCCATGTTAGTTGCAAAGTATGGAGATAAATAACCTCTATCAAAATTCATACCCTCAACAACCTCAATTTCAAAATCAAGTCCTTTTGCTTCCTCTACTGTAATTGGGCTGTTAGGTCCAACTTTATCCATAGCTTCAGCTATTTTTTCACCAATTTCCTTATCGCCGTTTGCAGAAATAGTTCCAACTTGAGCTATTTCATCTTTGCCACTAATTTTTTTAGCAACTTTTTTAACTTCATTAATAGCAGTATCAACAGCTTTTGTAATACCTCTTTTTAAATCCATTGGGTTCAAACCTGCAGCAACAGATTTAACACCTTCTCTAAAAATAGCTTGTGCTAAAACTGTTGAAGTTGTAGTTCCATCACCAGCTATATCATTAGTTTTGCTTGCAACTTCCTTAATAGCCTGTGCACCAATATTTTGAATTTTATCCTGTAATTCAATTTCTTTCGCAACTGTAACACCATCTTTTGTAATTCTAGGTCCACCGAATTGTTTTTCAATAACAACATTTCTACCTTTAGGACCTAATGTTGTTTTAACAGCATTAGCAAGAATATCAACACCAGCCAACATTTGTTGTCTAGCATTTGCACCAAATTTTACATCTTTTGCAGTCATAAAAACTCCATTTTTATGAAATTAAAAATTAAAAATTAAAAATTAAAAATTAAGTTTCAATTTAAAATTTTGTTTACTATAATTTTTGAATCTTTAATCATAATTAATAATTTCTGTTAATAATAAATAAATTAATCTTTATTCAAACAATTAAAATTAAAAACTATTAGAAAAATTAATTGGTTTTTGATGTTTTTAATATTTTTACCAAAATATTAATAATATCATTGACTTCCAATAAGTATTTATCTAAATCGGCGTTGGTCAAAAACGACTGTTTTAAAAGTTTTAGCCAATATCTAGTCTCAACAGCTTCTTTTAATGAAATTGACAATTTAGCAATAAAATCAGCTCTACTTTGTCCATATAAACCTTCTTCAATATTAGCTCCAATGCTTGTTCCAGAGCGAAGCAACTGCTTTGATATAACAAACTCATTTTCAACTTTAAGTTGTTTGTAAAGTTCTACTATAAAAAGAGCAAACTTAAAAGATTTATTCTGTATTAAATTGCCATTATCCATTTTAATGATACTTAATTTTTAATTTTTCATTTTTAATTTTTAATTTCCAAAATTTTTTCAATTTGAATTATTACTCCGTAATAATTCCCAATACATCACTCTCTTTTAAAATTACCAAACTATCATCGCCTGGTATTTCTGTTCCTCCCCATTTAGAAAACAACACCTTATCGCCTTCCTTAAGAGTCATTGGTATTATATCGCCTTTTTCATTTCTAGCACCAGGACCAACAGAAATAACAGTTCCCCTTGATGGTTTTTCCTTTGATGTATCTGGTATAATAATACCGCCAGCAGTCTTCTCAAGTGCCTCTTCTCTCTTAATTAAAACTTTATCCTGTAATGGTTTAATCTTCATATTAACCCTATTTGTTATTAATATCATAATTAACATTTTATATATAATAGTATTTTTTATGATTTCAAGTGTAAGAAAAATAAAAAATATTATTCATATTATGTTTATTATATATAATCCTGATTCACACAATCTCCTGATATAAATTCCCATGTCCCATCATATTGGCACTCTAAAATTACATACCCTTTATAATCATTGTTTACACATTCCATAGTTATTCTTTCCCCCAATGCAGCTCTTAAATATTTTGTATCTATTGCACTAAGAAGCTGTCCATTTTGAGACAAGCTTCCGCCAACCACACTATTAATATTTGATTCGCCGCATCCTTCAATGCATGGATACATAACATCACTCCACTTTCCATATTTTAAACATTTTCGCACTGGCTTATAATATCCATCATAACTATATGGATTTTTTGAAATATATCCAACAGCACATTTATTTTTTGATTCTATTTCTGTTGTTTGTTGGCATATGCCATTTGGACATTTAGAATGAGAAGTGTAATTCCAATCATCATCTAGATCGCTCAATTCAGATAAATTACATGGAATATCCTCAAGACTTAAATCAGAAATCAAAGCTTTTCTTTCTTTATACAGAGCTATATCATCAAAATTGTCGCTCAAAACATCTTTTATAAATATATTATTGCTTCTGGAATTAAAAGAATTTTCATAGTCGTCCAATGATGTATCTGTTGATAGTGCTGCACCTTTTGCATTGAAGGCACCATTTTTATTTTCTCCTGGACTTATCAATATATATACGGCATCATCAGTTATCAAATCATCATTAGTATTTTTTACAGTAATTCCCTTTTCCCCTGTTTTTATAAAATAATTCTTATTTGTATAATTTTTATTTACTACATAAACTATTCTACTATTCCAAGCGTCAATGGCATAATTATCAGATAGATTTAGTGAAGCAGTTGGAATGCCGCCATACAAATAACTTATACCTCCATTAGAATAAAGTCCTTGAGTTGTTGTTAATGTGCATACTCCAGTTCTAGCACATGTATCACCAATTTTACAGTTAATATTGCTTGGGCATGGTAAATAACCGTTTTTAATTGCAAAAATTTTTATGGCTTTTTCTATTTCTTTAAGTTTGCTTGCCGTTATATTTGTATGAGAACTATTTATTAAATTTACTTGAAAATTAATACCGGCTATTGTTAATATGCCAATTATTAAAATTGTAATTGACATTTCCAAGAGAGTAAAAGCATATTCACTGTTTTTTATTTTAATCTTCATATTTAAAAACTCCAATTCTGCCATACTTAAAACATTTCAATTTATAACTGTTGCTGTTAGAACTTTCTATTTCTTCATTATAATCCATATATTCATCTGTAGGCAATGGAAATGATGGAACATTCGTTGTTATATCTGACAATAAATCTGATAATATACTATTATTAATCTCACATCTTATATCCTCAATTTTTGTATCATATAAAAGCTGCATTCTTGTTTTGTATCTTATTATATCATCTCCATAACTTTTATCAGAAAAATAGATGGTTGTTCTTGTATTAGTAGAACTTTGATTATAATTTTCATTGTTTGATATTAATCCCTTACTTGATATTTGATTATTTGTATCAGCATTAATAGCACCAGCTTTGTTGGCACCATTTGATATCAGAGAGTATATAGCTTCATCCGTTATTAGATTGTTTGCGGAAACACTATTATTATAAACATCAACCGCTTCATATGAAGTCAAATATTTTATTTTACTATCAGTAGCTTCGTGAGAAACTCTGTATATAATTTTTGCATTCCAAGCATCATGTCCTAAATCAGGAGTCAGCCCTAAATCAACATACGGCACTCCACCACTAATGATACCATCATAATAATATAATCCAGTTGTTGTATTTGTTGAAGAAATTGATGAACATGAAGTGCTTTCACCATTGTTTGTTTTTAAACCAGCAGGACAAGGTAATTTTCCATGCTCTATAAGATAAATATCTAAAGCATTTTGTATGGTATTTAATTTTAAATTAGTTGCCTTTATACGATTTTGCAATAAAAAATATTTGCTTGCTTCAAAACTGCCGGCCATTAATAACCCCATTATTATAATAACTATTGCAAGTTCTATCATTGAAAAAGCCCTAAATCTCAACATTATTTATCACTAAATTTTAATAGTATTTTAAAAGTAATATATTTTTTAGAAAACACAAGAAAAAATATTTTAATTAACTTGTTTATAAAAAATGTTAAATAATTTTATATATAAATATAAAATTATTTAGTTTTACTCTTGACTTTAAAAACAAAAATAAAAAATATTAATATATAAGTTAAAAAAATAATTTAATATGAAAGTAATTTTATTTGCAACGCCAGAGTTTGCAATTCCAACATTAGAAGCAATAAACAATTCTCACCATAAAATTGCAGCTGTTTATACTAAAGAGGCAAAAGAACAAGGACGTGGCATGAAGCTACAAAATACGCCAATTTTTGAAAAAGCAACAAAATTGGGATTGCCTGTTTTTACTCCAAAAACATTAAAAAAACCATCCGAATGGGAAAAATTAAAAAGTTTTAATGCAGATATTTTTGTTGTCGTAGCCTATGGGCTAATTTTGCCGAAAGAGATTTTAAATATTGCAAAATATGGTTGTATAAATATTCACCCATCGTTATTGCCACGTTGGAGAGGTGCTTCACCACTTCAAAGAGCTTTAATGGAAGGAGATAAAGAAACCGGAGTTTGTATTATAGTATTGGGAGAAGGTCTAGATGACGGCGATATATTATTGAGTGAAAAAATAAAAATAACGCAAAAAACAACCTTGGAAACATTGCATAATGATTTAGCAAAAATTGGTGCAAATCTAATGATTAAATGTTTAGATAAGATAGAAAAAGATAAAAAAATAATAGCCACACCACAATCAAGTGAAGGATTGACATATGCAAAAAAGATAGAAAAAAGCGAAGGAAGAATTGATTTTAATCAACCAATAGAAAAGATAGATTTGCTAATACGAACTCTTGGAAAAACTGTTGGAACATATTTTGAATATAATGGAGAAAGAATAAAAATACTTGAAGCTAACATTATAAACGTATTAACAGATAATGAAAAAAAATTTAACAACGGCGACATCATAGATAATAACTTTTCAATTAAATGCAGCGATGGTATTTTAAAACCAATTATTTTACAAAGAGAAGGTAAAAAAGCACTTAAGATTGATGAATTTTTAAGAGGATTCAAAATTTAATTATAGTCAGCATTAGTTGCTGCTATATTTTTCCCATAAATCTGGACGTCTTTCTTTTGTTATTTTCTCAGCTTGCTGTAGTTTCCAAATATCTATATTTTTATGGTGTCCCGAAAGCAATATTTCTGGAACTTCGTGATTTCTCCACACACGTGGCTGCGTATAAAGCGGATATTCTAAAAGATAATCATATTTTGAATGTTTAATCCCTCCAAAGCTTTCACTGTCTAATGATGAATAATCACCCAACACACCCTTTATACAACGAACACAACAATCTATTAGTGTTAAAGCTGGAAGTTCTCCCCCAGTCAAAACAAAATCACCAATTGATATTTCTTCCATTTTATATTCATCAATTACTCTTTGATCCATTCCTTCATATCTTCCACATATAATTGCAATATTTTCATATTTAAGAATTTCATTTACTTTTTTTTGATTAAAAACTTTACCACGTGGAGACATGTAGTAAAATTTTGTGTTATTTACATCGCAGTTATAATCAATAGCTGCAGCTACAGCTTCTGGCTGGATAACCATGCCACAACCGCCACCAAATGGAACGTCATCAACTTTTTTATGTTTTTCTTTTGAATAATCTCTTATATTTATAATTTCATAATTCCATAATCCCTTTTCTAAAGACCTGCCTAAAATTGACGATTTTAAATATGGATTAAAAACTTCTGGAAATAATGTAAATATTTTAAATATCATTGATTTTGATATTAGATTAATACAATCTGTTATTTAGAAAAATAACAATGGGAATTTATAGTCCCATTGTTATAATAAATATTAAGCCTCTTTTTTTTCAGTCATTTTTCTAATATGGCCAGCAACTCTAGTTAACTTTCTGCTAGCTGTGTTCTTTTTGAAAATGCCATTTTTAACGCCCTTCATTAATTCAGATTCAAATTCTACAAAAGCTTTTTTCGCATTTTCAATAACGCCACTTGCTATAGCATCATTAACTTTTCTTAAGAAAGTCCTGATTCTACTTCTTCTTGCTTTGTTTATCTCAGTCCTTTTTTTTATTACTCTTATAGCCTTTTTAGACGATTTTATATTTGCCATTTTTATCTAATCAATCTTTTTTAATAATATAATAATTGCGACACATAGCAATAGAATAAAATCATTTAATTTAAATTCAAGAAAAATATTTATTTAATTAATTATTGACCTTTGTTCAAAAAATGGTATAATATAAATATAGGTAATAAAATTAATGAGTCTTTTATGAATAATAGCTATTCGGATACTGTATTTGACCCTTTTGATCAAGAAATAGAAATAATACATAATGATTACGCTAATAATACATCAGGCAGCCAGGTTGAAAGAAGTCAAGAACTTAATAATTATACTTTTCAAGAAGTAAGAACTCCAGAATCGCTAGCTATTAAAGTAGAAGACATAAAAACTCCATCAACAGAAAAAGTTTCTATACTTTCTATAAAAGATCTTCAAAAAGAAGCTTTACCGTCATCACCTATAATTAAAAAGGCTGATAAAGTATATTCAGCAAAAGAAAGACCTAGCAGTCGTGAATATAGAAAAAAATATGAAATGGAGGTCGGTCCAATTGAAGATGGTTATGAAATTCATCACTTGGATCATTGTTCAAGAAACTCAGAAATTACTAATTTAGTTGCAATTCCTCAAAAACTTCATACACTTATTCACCAAATTTACTTAAGTGTGGAGAAACTACGAAGATGCGATGAAAAATTTATGTCTAACTATCAAAAATTCATGAATGGCAGCAGAGATAAAAGAGTAAGAAAAACAATTAAAAGAACATGGAGAAATATTCTTTTATTACAAAAGGCTAAAAAATCCCTGCGATATTATATAGATAAAAGAGATAGACAAATACAACAAAAATCTATGGGTCGTAATATTTTTTAAACTAATTAATATTTACTATAACGATTTCTGGTCTACTTCCTAATTTTATAGGTATTCTCCATGTGCTGAGTCCGGACGAAGTTATTAATATGGTATTATTCTTCTTTAGTAGTCCGTAAGGTTTCTCATAAAAAAACTTTATTACTATATTAAACGGAAAAAATTGACCGTTATGTGTATGCCCAGATAATTGTAAATCAATATTATTTTTTACACTCTCATTAAAGTATGTTGGATTATGATCGGCTACTATTTTATATTTGTCCGATAAATTATTATAAATCTCGTTTATACTTTTCCTGTCAGTCCCAAATATTCTTTTGCTATTATCTTCTCGCCCTATTAATATAAAATTATCAAACTCAATCATATTATCATTTAAAACTTTTATATTACCATCGTTTTCTAATGTCTCAGCTATTTTATATGGACCTCCACCATAATATTCATGATTTCCAAGAACAGCAAAAACACCATACCTTGATTTTATTTGCTTAAAGAATTCATTAAATTGATTTTTAGTAAAAGCCCTGTGGTCTCTTTCAACTATATCTCCTCCTAAAATAACTAAATCAACATTCTGACGGTTAATTTTATTAACCATATTTTTTAATATTATTTCATTTGTTCCAGTATCACCTATATGCAAATCACTTACAAATGCAACTTTTAACTTTATATCCTTATCAGTTTTTATGTTATATACAGTCGTTCTTATATAATATCTATTAAAAAATCCATAACAACCAAGCAATATTGCAAATATTAAAACATTTAAATCCAAAACTTGTATATTATTTTTTAAATAAAAAAGTCTCACTATATCTATTATAACATAGTAAAAAAACATAAAAGAAAACGTAAATATTATTATATATAATGCATATTCAAAATATTTATTAATTTTGCTATTAAATAAAAACCAAAAAGATTGTCCAATCATTAACAGAAGTATATAAACTATTATATTTAAATAAAAATTATTTATATATGGTTCACATAAATTTCTATATATACTATGAGATACAAAGAAAAATGAAAGAGTAATAATTGTTAAAAATAAATCCATATTCTATTTTTTTATCATATCTTTTACTAAAATATTTACCATTATATTAAAGTCAATTTTTTTGATAGAAAATTTACAATTAAGTAATATAAATTAATTATTAATTATAATTTTTGTCTCAAATATTTTTAATTTATTGTTGACTTCTTAATATTTTATTATATCTTTTAATACATCTTAGATAAAAAGACTAGTTTTAATTCGCCAACCCCACTTGAATAAAATTAGTAAAAAAGTGTTGTTTTAATAAAGATTAATTTATGTAAGATATTATGAGTAAAAATATAATGAAAACTTTTTCTGCGAATCCAAAAGAAGTAGAAAGAAAATGGTATATAATTGATGCAACTGATTTAATTCTTGGTAGAATGGCTGTTGTTATTGCTGATTATTTAAGAGGAAAACATAAACCTATTTTTACACCAAATCAAGATTGCGGAGATTATGTTGTTGTAATTAATGCTGATAAAATTCATTTAACTGGAAATAAATATGAATATAAAAAATATATTCACCATACTGATTTTCCAGGTGGTTTAAAAGAAACAACAGCAAGAAAAATTATGGAAGGCAAATTTCCTGAAAGAGTTGTAGAACAAGCTGTACGAAAAATGATTACTAGAAATCCTTTGGGAAGAAAGGTTATGAAAAAATTATTTGTATATGCTGGTTCAGAGAATCCACATGCTGCACAAAAACCTGAAGTTTTAGATGTAAAAGCTATGAGTTCTAAAAATAGTAAAAGAAATTAATGAGGAAAGATATGACTGAAACAAAGAAAACTAGTGTTGCAAAAAAAGAAACAGCTGCAAAAACTACTACTAAAGAAACTGTAAAAAAGGCAGCTGCAAAAGCTACTACTGCAGCTAAAAAGCAAACTGTTGCAAAAGTTGAAAAAGCTGAAAAGGCTGAAAAACAAAAAATTAAAAAAGATACTGGAACAACTTACGCTACAGGTAAAAGAAAAAATGCAATAGCTAAAGTATGGTTAAGAAAGGGAACTGGAAACATAGTTGTTAACGGTAAACCAGCTGACGAATACTTAAAGAGAGCTATTCTTGGTGTAGTTATTAATCAACCATTTAGCAAAACTAATACAGAAGGTAAGTTTGATATTGAATGCACAGTTTTAGGTGGCGGTTTAAGTGGGCAAGCTGGTGCTATTAAACACGCAATTTCAATAGCTCTACAATTATTGAATCCTGAATTAAGAGGCGTCTTGAAATCTGCAGGCTTTTTAACTAGAGATTCAAGAGTTGTAGAAAGAAAGAAAGCTGGTTTAAAGAAAGCAAGAAAAGGACAGGTTTATCAAAAACGTTAGTCTTTGTATTAATTGTAATATTTTTAAGAGAGTCTTTGGCTCTCTTTTTTAAATTTATAAATATTTATTTTATTAATTCCATATATAATAACAAAAAAATTACTATATGATTCGTAGCAATCACTTTATTATTTTTAAAAAAAATATCAAAATACAATTCTTTAGTTGATTTTATATTTTATTTAACATAATTTATTTTATGAATAACTATTTTTTGACCCGTAATATAGTTATTTAAGATTTGAAGATCTTTTGATGGGCGGCTCAATAACAAAAAAATTA
>CALXSB010000139.1 GCA_944391005.1 uncultured Rickettsiales bacterium
GTTTTTATATATTCAACACTACTAATAGATTGATAAGAATATTATATATAATATATACATTAATAAGAATATATAATATACATACATTAATAAGAATAAATAGATAAGAAAAAAATAAATAAATAAGAAAAAAATGAATATATAAAAAACTAAATAAATAAGAAAAAAAATAAATAGATAAGAGAAAATAGATAAATAAATAATATAAAAAAATATATATAATATAAAAAAATATATATAATATAACAATTATATATAATATAAAAATTATATATAATAGTAATAACAACAATAATATTAATAATATTAATATTATTAAATAATAATAGTAATAATAAAAAATACTTTTATTTATATATAAGATTACAATTATTAATTCTTAATTTCTTTGTCAACCCACCGTCCCTTCGGGACACCTCCCTTACGAAGGGAGGCAGGAAATATAAACCAATTCTTAATTCTGTTGTCAACCAACTACTGGCTTCATCAGCACATCCCTTATGAGTGGAGACAAAAGGCCCAAGCAAACTCTTAATCATTTTTTCAACCCACCTGTCAACTTCGTTGACATCCTCCCTTACAAAGGGAGGCGAACCCCCCTATCCCCCCTTCACAGGGGGGTGATGTTGGATGTGTCCCTTCACAGGGGGGTGAGTTTGTGGGCCCTTCACAGGGGGTAGATACACGATTTTCACAGGGGGGGCGAGAGATTCTCTTCGCAGGGTGATCAAATTGAAAAAGCCCCTTAACAGAAGGGTGGAGATGGAATGATACCTTCACATGTGGTTATAGATTATGGTTTCGCAGGCGTGTAGAGACAGGGGTCTGTTAACGGAACAATGTAAGATAAAGGTCTTTTCACAGGTGAGCCCGAGAGAATGTCTTTTTTAATCAAAATTAAAAAAAATTAATAAATATATTGCAAATAATTTTTTTAATAATTACTATTTGTTAGTATGTAGTAAATTATGTAAACAATGAAATTTGAATTAAAGAGTATTTTTGTAAAGACTTTATTAATAATTCTTGCTGTAAGTTTTGTATTATTTGGTGTAGTAAATTTTTTTACTGGAATGGGAAGTGCAAATATAATTAAGGTTGGCAATAAAAAAGTTAGCGTTGCAAAATTTTCAAGGTATTTGATGGAAAGGAGAAGTCAATACTATCAATCAAACCCTACAGAAGCAGATCTTGATTTCTTTAATTCAAAAGAATTTGTAAATTCTATACTATCAGAGTTTGTTGGTGAAATGCTATTTCAAAATGAAGTAGAAAAATTAAATTTAACAGAGCCGAGAGAGGCTGTATTATATGAAATAACAAACGACAAAAATTTTCAAACTCCTTCAGGTGAATTTAATGTAAAATTATTTAAGAGCTTACTACAAAGAAGCAATATAACTGAAGATATGTATATACAATATGTTTCGTTGCTTAATAGTAGAAATGCATTAGTTAATCTATTAATATCCGGCACTTTTGTAAATGATTTTATGCTTGAACCTTTGTTTAAATCAGCAAATAAATATGTAGTAGCTGATATTATAACAATAAAACAAAACGATATAAAATTTGATTCTAAAGAGCCTACCCATGATGAAATTGAAAAATACTACGATGATAATATGTCAGAGTTTATAGTTCCAGAAGAAAAAATCATTTCTTCTGTTGAAATTGATTTGAATGATTACAACTCTGAAGAATCAAAAAATAAACTTTCTGAATTTGAAGATGTAATATCTACATCAAGCAATATTGATGAAGTAGTAAATAAGCTAAATCTAGAAAAACAAACATTCACATATAAAAACAATATTATGAATATCCCTAATGATTTGCCTATAGAATTTTTACAATATGGAAAAGGCGTATTCTCTGGTATAGTTTATAATGACAATAATATATATAGAGTATATTATATTGAAGAGATTATTCCTTCAAGAACATTGACCTCAAAAGAAGCGACACCTCAGATTATTGAGATATTAAAAGAAAAAGCTAAAAAAGAAAACGATTTAATTGAGCTTGATAGAATAATAAAACAAATGGAAAGTGCTAATATAGATAGGGTTGCGATGAGAAATGGTGCTGAACTATTAAAAAATCAAAACATATATAAAAATAATTTAGTTTATCCAGACGAGTTTACAAGACAGATATTTGAATTAAATGACAAAAATAAATTTACTAAACCAGTATTTGATAATGATAATAACTTATATTATATAGGTCATTTAGTTTCTATTAAGGATTTAAAACAAACAGACAACAGATTTGTATCGCTAGATGTTGTTAAAAATAGAATTAATAGTTCCTATAGAAACTCTATATTGAAATTATTTGAAAGATATTTATTTAACACAGAAAAAGTTATAATAAACGAAACTGTATTAAATAATATCAAATAATGTCCTCATAGCTAAAATGGATAGAGCAATCGCCTCCTAAGCGATAGATGTGGGTTCAATTCCCGCTGAGGACACCATTCTTAACTATAATTTTCATTCATCTTTGCTTATATAAATATCATAATCATTAAATACATTTTAGTAAATTTTTTAATTTTAAAATTAAGACTTTATATATAATAATAAATTTAATTTTTTATCAACCCACCGTTCCTTCGGGAAAACAATCTCTTATATATGAAGGAGCATCGCTTGCAAAAACACCACAACACCACATAATATGAATAGCTCAAATTTTTTCCCATAAGGGTTCCTTCCATCCACATGTGAACGGAACCCAATCGTCCACCACCACTATGAAAGACCTACATTCCATCTCCTATCAAGTGGTTTTT
>CALXSB010000140.1 GCA_944391005.1 uncultured Rickettsiales bacterium
GTAATGCTAATATTGATTATTATACAAAAGAACAATTTACAACAAAAAATATAATTGTTCAAAAAATTAATACCAAGATGGCAAGTGATAACTACTATTGGGATTTAGAAACAATAGGTTCTGGAAACGGCTACTATGTTACAAATGGGTATGCTGTACCAATTCTTTGGAATAAAGAAAGTCGTGAATCAAAAACAAAATATACTTATTTAGATGGTTCAGAAGTATTATTAAATGATGGAAATACTTTTATTCAACTTCAATCAACAAATCAAGCTTTGACGATTACTTAACTTGTGGTATACTTAAGGTAAGATATGAATTAATGCAGTAAGGGTGTGAGAAAATGCATACGAAAAAACTACAACGGGTAGACTTTATTGATATTGCCAGAGGAATTGGAATAGTTTTGATGGTTATGGGTCATTGCGATAATATCGGTAAAATATCTTCTTTTGTAAATTTATTTCATATGTCGCTTTTCATTTTTTTGAGTGGCTATTTATTTAAAAATAGACAAATAAACAGCTTTTCGGAATTGATAATATATTTATGGAAACGAATTTATCGTTTATATTCTTTTTATCTTATTTTTGAAATTCTCTTTTATTTGTGTTCAGATTTTTTTCTAGAAATAGGATTTTATAGTTCACATATTTCTTATGGTGGAAAATTTATTTTTCCGATACAATCTTTTAAAGATTTTGTTCTTCATATTTTACAAATAGTTATATTGATGGGACGTGAGCCTTTTTGTGCGGCTTTTTGGTTTATAGTCTCATTAATTTTTGTGACTTCTGGATACGCAATATTAAATTATGTTTCTAACAAGCAAAAAATTATCTCTAATTCTTTATTTGTGCTCTTGGGGTGTGTATTATCGTTTTGTATAGGTTGTACTGTGAGTGCTCTACATATTAATATTCCAAGATTGTTTCCGGCTTTCACTTTTTTGTTAATATATCATTTAGGAAATTTATATTATATATATCAAAAAAACTTTAATTTGTCTTCTTTATTAAAAACTATTATTTTTTTTGCATCTATAATAATATTGATAATATTGCATCAATATGGTAAGATTTCTATGAATTCTAATTCATTTCCAAATTTTGCTTTTTTTCTACTTTCTTCTTTCTGCGGAATATATGCAGTTATTTTTCTTTCAAAAATGTTTGCTAAGATTAAGGTTTTATCCAAAATTTTTTTGAAAATAGGAAAAAGCAGCTTGTTAATCATGGCGTTGCATTTGGTGGCATTTAAAATAGTCATGTTTATTCAATATTTGTTTGGAGCAATTAAATATGAAGACATAGCAAGATTAACGGGTTACGATAACAATAATGGATGGTATATTGTATATGTACTTGTTGGTGTGTTTGTGCCAATTATGTTTTCTGATCTTTATTATTTAATAATACGGAAGATAGTACAGAAAATCCCATTCATTACTAAAAAATATTGAGGAGGGTATTATGACAATAGATATTATTTGTCCTTTATATAACGCTGAAGAGCAAATATTAAATTTAGACAAGACATTAAAAAAACAAAAAAAAGTTCAAATAAAGAATATCATTTATATTTTAACTGAAAGCAAAGACAATACCGAAAAAGTTTTGCAACAAAATAAATTGAAATATAAAAAGATTAAAAAAGAAGATTTTTCACACAGTTTAACGAGAGAAAAAGAAGCTTTGAAAAGTAACGCAGATATTATTTGCTTTATTACACAAGATATAGTAGTTATGGATGATTTATGGTTATATAAGTTGGTTAAAAATATTATAAATAATAAATGTGATGGTGCTTATTCAAGGCAAATAACTAAGTATAATAACATTGAGAAATATACAAGAGAAAAGAACTATCCATCTAAGTCAAGAGTAGTTTCAAAAAAAGACATAGAACAATTAGGTTTAAATACTTTTTTCTTTAGTGATGCCTCGAGTGCTATTAGACTTTCTGTTTTTAAAAAGCTAAATGGATATGATGGGAAGAAGTTGCCTATAAATGAAGACATGTATTTTGCATATAAATTAGTTATAAATGGATATAAAATTAGGTATGAAGCAGATTCGATAGTATATCATTCACATCGTTTTACTTTAAAAGAATTATATAATCGATATAAATTAACGGGAAAGTTTTTTAAAGAAAATAGCTACTTAGATCAATATGGAACAACCAAAGCAGGTGGTGGACTTGCAAAGTATGTTTTAAAAAGCGCTTTAAAAGAAGGGAATATAAAAGTGCTAATCCGATTTCCGTTTGATATGGGGGCTAGATTCATCGGAATGAAGGTGGGAAAAAGATGAAGAAAAAATTATTATTGGAATATATATATTATATAGCTATTTTTTTGGTTTGTGTTAAATATTATACAGTACGATTAACGTTTTTCAGTTTTAATGATAATTTTATTGTAATACTGTTTTTTCTACTATTTGGAATAAAAATCTTATTTCAAAGAAGTACTTTAAAAGAGTATATATTAATTTTTTTAGGAATGTTTTTATCTTTTATTCTTTGCTATATAACTGGTGATAATAGTATTTTTTACTTGGCTTTAGCTATTTGTGCATCAAAGAATGTTAATTTAATTAAAACCATAAAAATTATTTTTATAATGAATGCAGTTATTTTATCTATATTAACTATAATGTATTTATTTAATATGAGTTTTGGTGAAGTCCCTGCTATGGTTTTCTCTAATGGTCAAATACGTCATACATTTTATTTTAACCATCCTAATACATTCGCTGGAACTGTTTTATGGACTATTTTAGCATATACTTATCTTGCTTATAAAAAAATGACTTATAAATCATATATATTTTTAATTTCAATAATATTATTTGTTTATATTTTTACAGATTCTCGAACTTTTTTGATTATGGGGATATTGTCAATGATTCTTTTGATAGTTTCAAAAAGCAAAAAAATAGATAAATATATTTCAGCGGTAAGTAAATCAATTTTTTGGATTTGCAGTGCGTTGATGATTTTACTAGCATTGATTTATTTGAACTTTTCAGATAATGAATTTGTGCGAAAATTAGATACTTTAACAAGTCGAAGATTATATTTTTCAGCCGAATCAATTTCAAAGTATGGTATTCAATTATTCCCAACCAGCATTGATTTAACAGAAGAATTTAAAACAGAAACGGGTTCTATGTCAGAATTGCATCTTGATAGCATTTATTCTCGTGCTTTTATTAAAGAAGGCGTTCTTTTTCTAATTATTTTTGGGTTTCTTTTGACTCAAACAGCTAAATGTGTTACTAAAAAAGAGCAAATGTATTTAATTTTGTTTGCTATAATGGGATTAACAGAACGATATATGCTTTATCCAAGTGTTGCTTTTATTCTTTTGTTTATTTCTAAATTTCTGTTTCAAAAGAAGAGACAATTGAATATCTTTACAAATTGTACAGCTCCTGCTTATCATGCTGGTCCTAAAGCGCCCCGTGATGTAATTAAAATTATTAAAGAACATTATAATGCAAAAGTAATTACTTATTTTAGTCCGGTAAATAGAACCCAAAAAATTGTAGAAAGAATTCGAAAACTTTATTTAGTTTTATATATATATTTTTTAGAACAAAATATTTCTATCGTTCAATATCCATTTATTTTAAATAAAAAAATTATGAAAAAACTTGGGAAAGATAATATTCTTTTAATACATGATTTAGAATCAATTAGAAGCAATGCCCCTGATGAAACGGATGTATTAGATGCTTTTGCATATATTATTGTTCACAATACATGCATGAAAGATTTTTTGATTCAAAAAGGAATAGATAAAAAGAAAATTTATATTTTAGAAATGTTTGACTATTGTTGTCAAGATGAGATTTTAAACAGTTGTGACTTTTCTTCAAGGAAGCCTATTGTTGCTTTTGCGGGTAATTTAAGCAA
>CALXSB010000141.1 GCA_944391005.1 uncultured Rickettsiales bacterium
AGAAAAAAGATATTATATGAAGATCAATATTTTTACATAACAAAATGTGAAGAATTTCCAAATGTTCCAGGATTATTAACAATTTATGAAAATGATAATAATTGGTATTCCTCAGAAACTTCAATAAAAAGATTGGCTTTAATTGAAAAAACAATCAGAGAAGAATTGATGAAACAAGGATTTGAATTGACCGGAATATATAGAGAAGAATATGATGATAATAAATTTAGAATTTTAATAATTCCTTACGATGTTAAAATATTAAAACAGAACAATATTTCCCCTGATTTGTATCAACCATTTATTAGAAAATATTTAGAAAGTTTTAAGAAAAAAAATAACTCTTCTGATGAGATAAACGAAAAAATATTAAAAAGATTAAAGGAAAGGAATAATTATAAAAATGAATAAAAAAATTGGCGAAAAAATTGAAGTGTATTCTTTGTCTGAATTGCCATTGCTCCAAGATGAATTAAAGTTTTTTGCCTGCATAGGTGGAAATAAAAATTACGAATGTTTTATAGAAAGTAAGCAATTATCAAGAGCATTATTTATGGAAAAGTATTTGAAAAGTTTAGATAAATGTCATCTTCCAATATATGAAGATGAAAATATAATAATTAGACAAGATGCTCAAATAGCAATTCCTGGTTTTTATATAGTAGCAACTAAAAAGACTTATAAAAATATTACTCAAATGGATTTGAATACATATCAAAATTGTTTATATTTTGTGTCTTTAATAAGACAAGAATTAAAAAAAAGTTTTGATGTTAAACATGCGTATATGTATTATGATGAACATTATAATAAACCATCATCAACTCATTTTTGGGTAATGCCTATATATGATAATCTAATAAAAGATAATAATTTAAATGCAACGATTTTATCCAATGATATATGGAAATATCAAGATTTATTTGAGTTTAGTAAAACAAAAAAAGAAATATATGAAATTAATGATAGAATGAGAAAAATTCTTAAGAAAAGGAGATAAAATGGAATTAGAAAGTTTTTTTACAAAAAATAAAACAGATGGAACAAAAAGAATTATAAATGTTTTATCTGAATTAAATGAAAAGGTAAATAAATATATCAATAAAGAAGAAATGCCAATTTTAGATGGCAAAATTGATTTTTATAAGAAAATAGTGGATCAAAAACATCTTCCTCAATATCCTAATGAAATTTCTGATTTTTTAGATGATTTTTCGAAATTGTTTAAAAGAAGTGTTTTATGGGAAAATCCTGGAACTTTAATTAATATTACTCCACCAGCTAATATTATAAGTATTGTCGCAGCCTTTTATACTTCTTTATATAATCCTAACTTTGCTCAAGATGAATCATCAGGTTATTTAATGGCTACAGAATTAATTGTATCAAAATATTTGGCTGAAATGGTAGGATGGAATGTTTCAAAGGCTCGTGGAATCTTTACTTTTGGTGGTAAGGGTACTAATTTATATGCAACTAAAATAGGAATTAAGAAAGCAATACCAAATGTTATAGAAGATGGAATTAGTGGCGAAAAAATTATTGTATTTTCAAATGAAAAAGGTCATCCTTGTCATAAAGAAGTGTGTGATTGGTTAGGGTTAGGCAAAAATTCTTGTAAAAGATTGCCAGTTGATAAAAATGGGCAACTTAATGTAGAAGAATTGGAAAAAGAATTAAGAATGTGTTTGAAAGAAAATAAAAAAATTGGTTGTATTATTTTAAATGGTGGAACGACAAATGAAATAATTATTGATCCAATAAAAAAAGTAGTAGAGTTAAGAGATAGTCTAGTTAAAGAATATAATTTAGATTATATTCCTCATATACATGTAGATGCAGTTATTGGATGGGCTTGGTTATTTTTTAAATATTATAATTTTGAAAAAAATAATTTAAATATGAATAGGGAAGAATTAAAAAAAATATATTCAATGAAAGAAAAAATTTCACAGATTAAATATGCTGATTCATTTGGAGCTGATTTTCATAAAACTGGATTTTGTCCATATATTTCTAGTATTTTTATGGCAAAGAACTTTAATGATATTACAGGTTTAGGTAATAAAACAGATAAAGGAATTGACAACATTAGATTTGGTGAATATTCACCATTTGAATATACATTAGAATTAACAAGATCATTTATAGGACCTGTATCAGCTTATGCAGCCTTTGAAACATTTGGTATAGAAGGATTTCAAAAGTTAATTTATAATATTTTTTCTAATAGTGAATTTATAAGAAATTATTTAAATAGTAAAACAAATTTTGAAGTTATTAATATGGAAACAGAAGGGATAGCGACATTATTTATTATCACTCCTAGTGGTGATAATAATAATTATGCAAGCTATGTTTCTGGTGATGCAAGAAAATTATCAGATTTGTTAGATTATAACTATGAATTTTATTTGTATTGTTTAAAAATGTTAGAAGAAAAGAAAGTGCATTTTAAGATTATTTTTTCCAAAAGTTATAAACCTTATGGTTCTAAAAACCCTACAGGAGCTTTAAAAATTTATCCAACTTCACCTGTTGTTACAAAAGAAGAAATAAAAAAATGTTTAGACGAAATAATAGAAACAAAAGAACAGTATGATAGAAGTAATTTAAAATTAGAAGAAGATAGAGAGATTCCAGTTGATTATGTTTATAGAGACTAAAGAAATAAAAAAAGCAAGAGCTTTTTTAGA
>CALXSB010000142.1 GCA_944391005.1 uncultured Rickettsiales bacterium
TAGAAAATAAGGATTCTAACACAAAATTGAACTATCAGGACGTTGTGAAGAAAAAATCCTATATACCTTTTGTTATTGAACCTTCTGCAGGACTTGACAGGGGCTTGTTGGCTATTTTGGTAGAAGCCTATACCCATGAAGATTTGGGTGATGGAAAAGAAAGAATTGTAATGAAATTTAAAAAACATTTGGCACCCGTAAAGGTTGCGGTTATTCCGTTGGCAAAAAATAATGAAAAAATTGTTGCAAAATGCCATGAGATAAAGGAAATGCTGCAAAAGTTGGGTATTGGAAGAATTAGATATGAGGACACGGGAAATGTTGGAAAGGCATATAGAAGAAATGACGAAATAGGAACGCCTCTTTGCATTACTGTTGACTTTGAGACTTTTGAAAAAGAACCGGAAAGTATTACAATTCGTGATAGGGATACGATGGAACAGGTTAGGGTAAATATCAGCGACTTAAAATCCTATATTTTGAATTATTTTAACGAATAGGGCAGGGCATTTATTGGCTATGAAAATTTTAGGTATTGAAAGCAGTTGCGATGAAACGGCGGTAGCAATAGTAAACGAAAATAAAGAAATATTGTCAAATATCGTCGTGTCTCAGATTGACATACATAAAGAGTTTGGTGGAGTAATACCTGAAATTGCTTCAAGAAATCACCTTGACGTCATTGAAAAAATTATACTTAAAGCACTTAAAGATGCAAATTTAAAGTTTGAAGATTTAGACGCCATTGCCGCAACCTGCGGTCCTGGTCTTATGGGCGGACTAATCGTAGGTGCCATAACTGCTCAAACTATTGCAAGCGTCTTTAACAAGCCATTTATTGAAGTCAACCATCTTGAAGGACATATTTTAACCTCAAGATTAACAAACAATCTAGAATTTCCATTTTTAATATTTTTAATTTCCGGCGGACATTCGCAAATATTGCTTGCAAATGGTGTTGGAAACTATGAAAAAATTGGTGATACCATAGATGACAGTTTAGGTGAATGTTTTGATAAAGTTGCACAAATGTTGGGACTAGAATACCCGGGCGGTCCTAAAATTGAAAAGCTAGCCCAATATGGTGATGAGAACAGATTTAAGTTTGTCAAACCTTTAATTGATGCAGTAGGAAAGGGCAGAAGCAAAGAAAACGACTTAAATTTCTCATTTTCTGGTTTAAAGACTGCTGTAAGACGAGAGATTGAAAAAATAACTGGTGAGGACTACAACTACAATTTAAGCCATACAAAACTTGATGAACAAACCATAAAGGATATTTGTGCAAGCTTTCAAAAAACCATAGTTGAAATATTGCAGGATAGATTTAAAAACACCGTAAAATATCTAAAAAACAAAGAAATTGTTTTAAACAAATTGATTTTTGCTGGCGGCGTATCAGCAAACCAATATATAAAAAATAACATGATCAAGTTTTGCAAAAAATATGGCTATGAAATTATAACTCCGCCATTGAAACTATGCACTGACAACGGCGTTATGGTCGCGTGGGCAGGGCTTGAAAAGTTTAGACTGGGACTTTATGAAAAAAGCGACGTATTGAGCATAAAGTCTAGATGGGAACTTGATGGAATGGATGCCGCTGGAATATAAAGAGCTAACTTTTTCAATTGATAGATGAGGTTATTGGTTTATGAGGTTGTTTTGAACCCCCCTATCCCCCCTTCACAGGGGGCGGAGATAGGGTGTTTCACAGGTGAGACAGAGAAGGAACCTTGTGGACCACTTCGTAGGGGTGCGAGGATAGTGTATTCACAGTGTTGGGCTAGTTGAGATGTTTTAAATGGTTGGTGAGTTTGAAGCCCATTTACAAGGGGACTGATAGGGACTCTTGATAAGGGGGTGAAGTTGGATGTAGCCCTTCACATTGTGGGGGCTGAGATAGGAACCACTTGTAAAAGGACAATTCTATCTACACCATACCTGTGAAGGAACCATACCAGACCCCCCTGTGAAGGGGGGGGTAGGGGGGGTTCGCCTCCCTTTGTAAGGGAGGATGTCAACAAAGTTGACAGGTGGGTTGACAACGGAATTAAGAATTGACTTAGACTTTTTGCCCTCCTTATAAGGGATGTGCTGACGAAGTCAGCGGTGGGTTGACAACAGAATTAAGAATTAGTTTAGACTTCCTGTCTCCCTTCGTAAGGGAGGTGTCCCGAAGGGACGGTGGGTTGACAAGATAATCAAAAATAAACTTTTCGTCTCAATTTATAATTGGTGTGTTGATGAAGTCAGCGGTGGGTTGACAAAAGAAATTAAAAATTACACCTGTGGTGAACTATACAATAAAGAAATAAAAATTATAAATTAAAAATTAATCTTTAATAGAAAATTAAAAAAGAAATTATAAACTAAAAGCAAAATGAAAAATATGCGAATTATTTTATAATTTTATAAATATCCCCACTCATCAACTCTGCTTAAGTGCTTATAGTCGCTTGGATAATGATTTTGATCGTTTAGGTCGTAGCCTGTGGCGATATAGGAGTTTTCAAAAACTTTAAAATAGGCTATAAGTTTTTTTACACCATTTTCTCCTTTTTTAACTAAATCTTGAATGTCTGCTTTTATTTCTTTTAGGCTTTCTTCTCCTTTTCCTTTGATGGACCAATAGACTAATTTGTCAATTTTTTTGTTGTTCAATATAATTGCTTCAATGGTTAGCTGTGGTTTTTTCCCTGATAATACTTCTGAATTGCTTGGAACATTGCCTGTTTTATAATCGGCTATGTTTATGGTGCCAAAATTATTTTCTTCAATTCTGTCAATTTTTGCAGATAAAGTGAAATCTAGGTCTTTAAAATATATTTTTTCTTTTCTTTCGGCGTATACTTTGTAGCCGTTCTTTCTGATGTTTTCGTCCTCGTTTATGAACCATCTGGCTATATTTAAGAATCTGATAAAAAATAATTCTTTGCTGCTTTCATCAGTAAAATATTTGTCAAATGTCTTTTTTCCATATTCTATTAGCTTTGAGTATAGTTTTTCTCTAGTGTCGCTTTGATAGTTGTTTATGTATAATTCAATTGCTTCGTGCACGGCACTTCCAAAAAATGCAAAAACTTTATTTTCGTAAAATTCTTCTTTTTTCTTTAATTTTAAAATTTTCTCTGCGTATATGTCATATGGATTGTTTTTAAGCTTTTCAATGCTTGTTGCGTATAGCTCTTTAGGTCTTTTAGTAATTGGAGGTGTTGGTTTTGGTCTGCTTATTGCTTTTAATTTATCAATTCTGTTTATTTTGTTGAATACTTCTTTCCAAATGTTTTCTTCCTTTATTTTTAGCCCGCCTTGACATAATAGGAATGTTTCAAGTCTCATTAGATATTTTGATTTTGTGGTTGGAACGCCGTCTTCTTTTAGTGATCTTGTTAGGATTACTTTTTTGTTGTGCAGATACTGCACAAAATCATAGGCAAAATTTCCAATTAGTTCATCTTTTTCGGGCAATCCAAAAGTTTTTCTCATGGACTTGCTCATCCATGGATCCGTTGATATGAATGGCGGAAATTTGCCGTCGTTTAGATTTGAAATAATTATTAAATCGTAGTTGATTAATTTTGACTCTTGCGGTGAAATTATATTAATCATTGGGTGTAGATAATACTTATCACTGTAGGAGTTTTCAGCTATTAAATAATTTAAAAGATAGGAATATTCATTGCAATTTTTAACTTTTCCATAACTTTCGCTTTCTTTTACCATTTCATTAAAAAAGTTTAAGAGTTCGTTTCCGTTTCTCTCGTTGTTCCAAAAAATTTCATATCCATTTATTTCATCGTTGCTTGATATTTCTTCTGCTAGTTTTAAATGCAGCTTTAAAAGCTGATTAAATTCAATGTTTTCACACTTAAAATCATCTAATAGGTTGGTTATTTTTTCAAAAAATCCGGAAAGTTTCGCGTTATTTTTTGATTTTATTTTTTTGAGAATACCGTTTTTATCAAGCTGTCCGCCTCCTCTTAAGATTTCGTCCTCAAATAGTAAAATTAAATCATTCAGTTCATTTTTATTGTAGCTAAAAAGTGTAAAATTATGTTTTAAAAGAGATAGTAAAGCTATTGTTTCGTAGTTGCTTTTTATAACATCTAGGATTAGAAATAAAAATTTTACCAGTTCTGTTCTTGAAATTTTATTGCCAAAGGCATTGTTGACATTAAGATTTAAATTTCTTAGCTCAACTTCCAGCTGATCCGCAAAAATATCATCAGGAGTTATAATTGCTATTGTTCCATGTGATGTTTCGTATGCGTGTTTTACGATTAGTGAGATAATTGATAATTCCTCAAAATTGTTTTTGCATTCAATTTTAGATATATTTTCAAAATCGCTTTCAACAATATTTAATTTATCCTGCCATCTGTAGGTTTCGCTGTATGGTAGCATTGAATAGCTTAATATTTTGCTAATTGATTTGTTAGCCGCAATATTGTTGTCAAAATTTAAATCCTTAACTTCAAATCTATCAGCACAAATACAATTTTTTAATAGATGCTTAAATGAATACTGCGGATGAAAAACTGTTATTTTTTCCCATTCTTCGTCTGTCAAACTTTTGTCAAGTCCTTTAAAGATAAAATAACAATTATCATATTGCAAAACATTTTTTATAAAATCGCAGGTGCTTTTTATATTGCCAGAAACTCCTGCAATAATTATTGGATTAATTGGTTTATTAGTTTTAAAATATTCGGCATTAAACTCAATCATTTTAGTTTTAAAATCAACCATTGAAATAATATTGTTGTCCTCAATAAATTTTTCCCATTTTCTACCGAAAATCTCTAGAAAATTCAAAACATCTTGCCAATGTTGCGAATATTCGTCATCAACAATTTTTTCTAAATTAGTCAAACTTAGTCCATTTCTGTTAACTTCATTTAAAAACTTTTCAAGTTCTAATGCTAAATTGCTGGCCTGTTCTATTGTAATATCTTTAAACAACTCTTTATTTGTTGATTTAGCCCACTTTAATAGTTCTTTTATAAGCAAAATTTTATATTTAATTCTTGAAGTATTACTATAAAAATTAGTATTGTTTTTCAAATCGTTTGCAGATATTTGCTTTAGCACTATATCATCATAATCAATATCTCCAACGGCCTTGATATTCGGCAAAATTATAGCTTCATTATCAGAATTTTCTAAAAAAAGCCTCTTTAGTTCATTGCAGCTACGCCTGCTTGGCAGCAACACTGTAATATTTGATAAGGATAGTTTATCATTAGATTTAGCAATAACAAAATCATGCAGACTTTTCAAAAAATTAAAATAACTTGGTATATTTAAAATATTCATCACAGAACTGTTTTTATTTGAATTTAGTTTAAAAAATTTTTTTTAAAAGTATAGTAAAATATTTAAAAGTTTCCTAAATAACTTTTAATTTTTTAATGGCTAAAAGCCAATTTAACATAGGTTAAACTGGCAAAATAGAATTATTATTTTATTATTAATAATTTAAAATTATAGCAATCATTTAAATAAGATTCTAGTTATTTTATAAATTAAAATTATCACCACCAAAATCAATAGCTATATTCTCAACATCTTCAATAGTATCTGCTTCTTCAATAGCTTTATTGATAGTATTATATTTAGGTATTAGATTATTGTTAAGGAAGTTAATATAATTATTTTTATCTTCTTCTGTATAATTGTCTAATAGATTAATTATATTAAACTTATCATTATCACTTAGATTATAACCTTTAAGTTTTAGATAGTTATCTCGTTTTTGTTTTAGTTCTAATTTTTTTTGAAGTTTTAGTTCTTTTATTGTTTTATTTAATTTTTCCAATTCTGTTTCTTCTATTTCTATATCAAATAATTCTGGATTAGAATTATATAAATTTAATGTATCATTATAGTATTTATCACCAATATTAGTATTATATGGCATACCATTTATAGTTATATTAAAACTACCATCAGATTTTTTTAAGTTTTTAATTGAATTTACCATATATGTATTTAACCTCTTTTTAATTATTTTTATTTTATTTAGTTTATTTATTTTTTTTATTTAGTTTTTTATTTCTTTATTGCTATTGAACTCTGATTGCTAATATTGAAATAACTCTTTCATTTGACCCTAGCACAGTTCCGCCTGCAGTCAAATAGCTATAAGTTTGTTCTATTATTCCGCTTGTGGTTCTTATAGAATAATAAATAAACCATGTTCCGCCTGAAGGTAAAGTTGCAGAACCTACATTACCTAAATCTTGAAAGAAACAAGCACCAACTTTTGACATATCACTAAATTGTAATGCACCAAAAGAAGTATCAATTATATTTTCTTTTGCCGTTTGAGATAGATTATCAAAAGCAGCATTGGAACCGTCTATTTTAGTATAATCATCAGAAAATATATCTGAGTATTTAACCCAATTTGTAGCATCTGATAAACTATTGCCTATATTATTTGATGTTTTAGAATAGTATAATACAGGTTCATTATTCTCTATATTTAATACTATAGATCCTATCTGATAGGTCTCTGTTTCCAAATATAAAGGTATACCACTTATTTGTCCATTCTTAATTGCTTTGCAAAGAACTTTATAGATACCTTGATCATCATTTATGGCAGGCTGTTTTGTGGCATTGCTTGTGGCACCGCCTATACCCTGTTCCCAAGCAATACCGGACT
>CALXSB010000143.1 GCA_944391005.1 uncultured Rickettsiales bacterium
TTCCAGCACAGGCAGAACCTGCAGGACATCCATTATTGGGTATGTTTACAGTATTATCTATTTGTATATGGTTTATGGGATTATCTTGAAGGTTTTGAGGGGGGATGATTTCGGAGTAGGCGTGGGCTTGTTTTATGGATACTGCTGAAATGATTGATTGTGCAATAGATTGGGTTATGATGAAGGAGAATGTTATTTGGGAGTAGAGTATAGTATAGGAGAGAATTGTAGAAATAATTTTTTTAAAATATATGGTATAATATTTTTTAAAATAGATAATATAATATTTTTTAAAATATATATTATAATATTTTTTAAAATAGAGGTTATAATATTTTTTAAAATTAATATTATTGATAATATTATATATTTTAATATTATTTATGATATAATATATTTTAGAAACAAAAGATTTAAAATATTTAAAAGATTTAAAATATTTAAAAGATTTAAAAGATTTAAACATCTTTTTAAAGTTAAAATTAAAGATTTTATTAAAGTTAAAATTAAAAATATTTTTAAAGTTAAAATTAAATTTAAAATTAAATTTAAAGAATTTATTAATTTCTAGTTTATCTAGTTTATTAAAATTAAATGAATTAATGAAACTAGCAATTAAAGTTTTAGTTTGATTATAAATATCACAGATATATTCTATAAAATATTTCTTTATATATTTTAACATTATTCGCCTCCATTAATACTAAAACAGTAAAGTAATATATAGATAATGATAATATTATTATTATAACATATAAATAATATAGTATATTATAATTTATAACAAATATTATATTATATAGAATATAAAATGCAAGAAAAAAATAATAATTATGATTAATATATGGTTTAGTTAATATTCTAATTAAATATAAAGGGAAATGAATGGTTAGGGGATAATGTTTATTTTTTCATCATCGTTATCTTTATCCAAGTAAACTGTGTTTGGCATAAATGCTAGCTCAGCACCATTTTCTTTAATTATTTCTGTAATTTTGAGTAATACATCTTGTTTTATTTCGTAAAATCTTACAAATTCAGTTGTGTTTGTAAATGTATATATAGTCAATGTTAGCATTCCATCGGTAAAGTTTGTAAAATTAACAAACATTTTGTATTTTTTATTAATTCCAGGATGTTCTTTTAACATTTTTGTTATATCTTTTGTAATCTTTTCAACTTTATTTATATCTAAATATCTAATATTCATTGTTTCCTTAATTCTTCTAGATCTAAGTCTACTTTTATTTTGAATAACTATAGTTCCGAAAATAGAATTAGGAACATATACAGGATATTTTTCAAGCGTCAGAATTCTTGTCTGTCTCCAACCTATATATTCAACATCTCCTTCTATTTCTTTATCCGGCGAAGCTATCCAATCGCCAACAACAAATGGTTTGTCCAAATATATTATTAAACCTCCAAAAATATTTGCAAATAGATCTTTACCAGCAAAACCTACAAGCACACCTCCAGCACCACCAAATGCTAATAAAGCATTAAGATTAAATCCCATTCTGCTAAGAACAACAATTGTCCATATCACTATTATAACAACTTTTGAAAGTTTATCAACAGCATCCAAACCAGCATAATCAACGATAGAACCATATCTTTCTTGTTTTAAAATATAGTGCTTTTTTATTTGAGATATGGTTCTTAATAAAAATATCAAAATAGAAATATAAACTATTACTATTTTTGTAGCCATAGTAAAGCGTAAAAAGTTTTCATCAATTCTTTCAGCAATTAAATCTACACATATGACAAAACTATAAAGCCATAGCACAAAAACTATTGGCTTTTTTGCAGCGACTATTATGCTGCTATCTATGCCCGTTTTTCTTCTAACAAGATATTTAAATAGTATAAAAAGCAAATATTTTATAAGTTGTGTCAAAGATAAAGTGAATAAAAATATTACAAATATTTGAATTGATATTTTCAAACATATATTCAAACTATCAAATATTTTTATATACGCTTCAATAATTGACATAAAAAGTTATTTCTCCCTATCATCTTGAATTTCCATAGCTGCAATGGCACCATATCCTGCTGCAATCACACCCTGCTTAAACGGCTTGTTTGCAACATCTCCAACTGCATAAACGCCAGGTATATTAGTCCTTGCACCATCTGGTGATGTTATAATATAACCATATTCATCCATATGAAGTCCTGTATCTTTAAACATCTCTGTTGCCGGAGCTCTGCCAATTGCCATAAATACACCGCTTACAGCTATTTCTTTTTCTTTCTGATACTTCAAATTTCTAACTCTAATTCTATTAACAGCCTTTGGATTATCAGTGCCCAATATTTCTATAACTTCACTATCCATAACAAATTCAATATTTTGAACTTCCTTAATCTTTTTCAAAATATTTTCGGCCATTCTAAAATTATCTTTTCTATGAATTAAATAAACCCTATTGCATATATGTGCTAAATGCAAAGCTTCTGTTCCAGCCGAAGACCCTCCGCCAACTACTGCTACATCTTTGCCTTTATAAAAACTTCCATCACAAGTTGCACAAGCTGAAACCCCTCTGCCCTTAAATTCTTTTTCTGATGGCAAACCAAGCCACTTTGCATTGGCACCTGTAGCTATAACTACACTATCAGCAAAATATATATCACCACCATCAGCTAGACACTTAAATGGTCTCTTTGAAAAATCAACAGAAATTATTTGATCATAAACAATGTCAACACCTAAATTTCTAGATTGATCAAGCATTTTTTGCATTAAATCAGTTCCTAAAACAGGACTTGGAAAACCAGGAAAATTTTCAACTTCAGTAGTAGTTGTTAACTGGCCACCAATTGCCATACCAGATACCAATGCTATTTTAAGATTATTTCTGGCTAAGTATATAGCCGCTGTATTTCCTGCTGGTCCAGAACCAATAACCAATACGTCAAGATTAAATTCTGTCATTCTAAAAATTTATTTTTTAACTGATATGTTTTTAAAATATTTCTTTAAAAAATACAAGAAAATAAAAAAATATTTAAAAATAATCAAAATAGGCATTCAATATAAACGCCTATTTTATAAATAAAATAATAATTATAAAATTATTCGTCTAATTTTTCAATTCTTTTTAAATGCCTACCACCTTCAAATGAAGTTTCTAAAAATGATCTTACACAGTCAAATGCTAAATCTAACCCTATTATTCTAGCACCTAAACAAAGTATATTGGCATTATTATGCTGTCTTGTTAATCTAGCCATAAGCGAATTGAAACAAAGACCAGCCCTAATTCCTTTATTTCTATTAGCCGCAATAGACATACCAATTCCAGTTCCGCATATTAAAATGCCAAACTCTGCCTTCTTTTGCAAAATTGCATCACAAACTCTCTTAGAATAGTCTGGATAATCAACAGAATCCTCGCCATCGGTGCCACAGTCAATAAAATCAAAATTATCATTAAATTTTGCTATTATTCTCCTTTTTAAGTCTGTCCCCGCATGATCATTGCCTATTGCTATAATTATTTTTTTCATAATATTAAATAAATTATTAATAAATTAGTTTGATACAAAAGTTATATAAGTTATAACTTTATTTACGCCTTTTACTCTACTAATTAAATCGCAAACTTTTTTAAATTCTTCATTATTATTTGCAACACCAATTATAAATACACTGCCGTCAACAACATCATATTCATAATTTCCAGACTTTATACCACTTGTGGCCTTCATCTTTAATGATATTTGACTAGAAATCCAGGAATCATTTGCAGAATTTAATTTATAATTATGATTAAATACCATAATTTCATCTATAACCTCTATATCCGGCTTTGTTGATTTAGCTTTTCTAACAGCCCTTGTTTTATAACTAGCATCATTAACATAGCCAGTTAACATAGCTTTTCCACTAAAAACAACAACTTCTATATTATCATAGCCATCTTTATTTTCATCTTCTTTAAAACTCTTAATTATAGACGACCTAATTCTTCCATCCTGGCTTAAATCAAATATACTGCCATCGCTTAATATTATAGCACCAGCCGCAACTGTGCCAACAACGACTGTCTCAACACACGAACTCAATAAAAATAATATAAGAATTAAAAATCTAAATCTTTTATTCATTTATTTTATCTATTCTTTACCCTTCTTTTTATTAGATATCGCCTTATCTTTTTCTTTTTTAACTTGAACCAATAATTTTTTAAATGCTTCGTCAAAAGATCTGTAAGCATCTTCCCCCTCAGCTTCAGCATCTATTTTAACGCCTTTTTTAAAAACATCATTAACTGATATACTTGTAAAAATTGCATTAGGACTTTGTTTTTTAACTCTAACCTCAGCAAAAGCTACATTCTCAAACAATTTAGTAAAATCTTTATCAAATTTATCTTGAACATAAGTTGGAAAACTTTGACCAAGTTCTATACTTCCAGAAATATTTATTTTCATACAAAAACTCCCAATTATTACTAATAAGTAAAATTGTATTTGCAGTTGTTTAATAGTCAAGATTTTTATTTTAACTGTAATCAAAATCAATAGATTTAAATCATTTATACAATAAAATCCAACTTACCTATATATAAAAATATAATTATAGAGAAAATATATATGTTGCATATACAAAAATATTTTAACAGCTATTGAATAGATTTAGCCGGATTTTTAGACACAGCACCCAGTTTTTTTATGACACAAAATTTTATAAATTTTCGCCCATCACAATATTGATTTTACGATAAGATGTTTTATAAAACTTTATAAAGATAACGAAGAAGAAGTGGACAATTAAAATTCAAACCGACACAAAACTGATACAAAGACTAAACCTTTTTATGACACAAAATTTTATGAAGTATTGAGGAAATTGGAGCGGGTGACGAGGCTTGAACTCGCGACCCCAACCTTGGCAAGGTTGTGCTCTACCACTGAGCTACGCCCGCATACGAAACTATTTTAATTATATTATTTTTAAATTGCAAGAAAAATTTATAAATTTTTTATAGATACTAATTTTTAATTATTAATAACTTGCTTGGCTTGTTTTATTATATACATTAGTTTATTAATATCAAAAATATCTATAAAAGGTTGTATTATAATTTTTATAATCTATTCTATAAATATGTTCAATTATATAAAAAATGCTATGAATAAAGCAACATCAAAAAATCCAAATTTAACAACTAATACTAGAAAATTTATTGACGGATTAGCAGCAAGTAATTCAGCACCAATATATACGTTAAAATATGAAGAAGCCCGTAAAGTTTTAGATGGATTGCAGTCTCAAATAAAAATACCGAAAGAATTAGATTGCGATATAACAGATATAGAGATACCATTTTCTCAAAATAAAAATATTAGTGTAAGAGTTGTCAAACCTTTAAATTCAAAAGAGAAATTACCAGTGGTTGTTTATTTTCATGGTGGTGGATGGGTAATGGGAAACAAAATGACACACGATCTATTGATTAGAAAAATTGCCATTGGTGCAAATGTTGCAGTATTTTTTGTAAATTATACACCAGCGCCTGATGCGAAATACCCAGTTCAATTGCAAGAGGATTATACTGTTCTTGAATATATATTCAAAAATGCTGATAAATATAATGTTGACGGATCAAAAATAGCAGTTGCAGGCGATTCTGTTGGTGGAAATATGGCAGCAGTAATGGCTTTACAGGCAAAAGAAAATAATGGACCAAAAATTAAATGTCAAATATTAATATATCCAGTTGTAGACTTAAGCTTTAATTCTCAATCATATATTGATTTTGCTGATGGACCATGGCTAACTAAAAAGGCAATGGAATACTTTTTAAATGCATATCTTGATGATAAAAGCAAAATTAAGCAGATAGATATTTCACCACTTAATGCTACAAAAGAGCAGTTAGCAGGCCTTCCTCATACTTTAGTAATAACAGATGAAAATGATGTTTTAAGAGACGAAGGAGAAGCTTATGCAACAAAATTAATGGATGCAGGAGTTAAAGTTATATCAACAAGATATAATGGCACGGTTCATGACTTCGTAATGCTTGCACCTTTAGTTGATACAGAGCCAACAAAAGCAGCAATTTCACAAGTTATTAATACGCTAAAACATTCATTAAAGTAATAAATATAAAATCATCAATCTAAATATAAAAAAAATTAAAAACCAATCAACTTAAATCTTTAATTGGTTTTTATATAACTTATAATTATTTTGTTTTTTATTTAAACCATCTCTTAAAAAATCCACCTTCATTCTTGTTGGCTTCTTTTTCCTTAAGCATTTTATCAAGTTTTAAATAAAGTTCTCTTTCTTCTGTGCTTGAAGGTTTAGGGATATCAACTGTAACTTTTACAAACATATCCCCTCTTCTGCCGCCAGAATTTAATACCGGCATGCCTTTGCCCTTAAGTCTAAATTTAGTTTGACACCTTGTGCCTTCAGGTATTTTAACAATCGCTTCACCGCCCTCCATGAGTTTTACAGAAATTTCTCCTCCGAGAATAGCTGTTGATACAAGTATTGGAACATCGCATATCAAATCATTTCCATCTCTTGTAAAGAATTTATCAGGTCTTACCGTGATAAATACATATAAATCGCCATTTCTACCGCCTTTAGTTCCAGCTTCGCCCTCCCCTGCTACTCTGATTCTGCTTCCATCCTGAACGCCTGCAGGAATTTTTACGCTTAAAGTTCTACTCTTGTTAATTCTTCCGGCACCTTTACATTCATGACAAGGATTTTTATTGATTTCTCCTGTTCCGCCACATCTTTTACATGTATTTTCAACTATAAAAAATCCCTGTTGTCTTCTAACGGTTCCTGTTCCGCCACAATCAGGACATACTTCTGGTTTAGATCCAGGTTCTGCACCGCTTCCATTACATACAGGGCAAACGACAGGAGCTGTAAAACTTACATCTATCGTTGTTCCTGTAAAAGCTTCCTGAAGAGTTATAGTAGCATTGTATCTTAAATCAGATCCATCTATACCATGGCTTCTTTTTTGTCTGCCGCCACGACTAAAACTGCTTCCGCCAAAATCTCCAAAAATATCACCAAACGCTGAAAAAATATCTTGAAAATCATTAAAGTTTGCATGCTGAAAGCCGCCAAAGCCACCTGCACCGGCACCGCCCATACTCTGATCAAATGCTGCTTGTCCATATCTGTCATAGGCAGCTCTTTTATCTGGATCTTTCAATACATCATAGGCCTCTGCAGCCTCTTTAAATTTAGCTTCAGCTTCCTTATCGCCAGGATTTCTATCTGGGTGATATTCCATAGCTTTTTTTCTATAGGCCTTCTTTATTTCATCCTCTGTTGCTGTTTTTTCAACACCCAACACTTCATAGTAATCTCTTTTTGCCATTTTTGTCCAAAAATATTTAAATTATAATTCTATTAAATATATAGGACACTTTTAAAAAAATTCAAGATTAGTTTATTTTATTTTTAACTTTATTTTTATCATATATAAATATTGCAACGGACAATAATAATTCTTAATTATTCTATAAAATTACCTTTAAAGACAAAAAAGTTTATTATTATTTTGCTTTAAAAACAAATATCTACATCATTAATATCCTTAATATTTTCCGCTTTCTCAATAGCGTTATTAATATTATCATACTTAGGTTTTAGATCATTTTTTATAAAGTCAAAATAATTACGCCTATCTTCTTCTGTATAATCAATTAGGTTAATTATATTAAACTTATCATTATCACTTAGATTATAGCCTTTAAGTTTTAGATAGTTATCTCGTTTTTGTTTTAGTTCTAATTTTTTTTGAAGTTTTAGTTCTTTTAATTGTTCTTCAAAGGTCTTTTGCGGTGCATAGCCTTTTAGATACCATGCACCATCACAGCCTTGTTCAACTTCATCTTCATTACATTCAATCATACCAATTGATTTGTAAAAACTTTCATTAGAACCTAAACCAATATTGACCTTTTTAGTTTTTTTATCTATTATTTCATAAAAAACTTTTTTCATATTATCTCCAATAATTATTCTTTTAATTTACTTAAATAATTTATAAATATTAATTAATAAACGGATAAAAAGTTAGAGAACCTTCTTGGCCGTCAAGTCCATAGGTTAGACCACTTTTAACAGCAATATTAAAACAGCTATAATTTGAGTTTTCAGAATTAGAATTAATACCGGCAATTCTGACAGATCTGCTGATGTCAGTATATACACCAATATCCTGACTATTTCCCGTTGTATATTTTACCCATCCAATTAATACCCCATCACTTGGTGCAGTAAAAGATGAACGACTTGATACTACTACTCCGGCCGTATAGTCTGGTATATATTTATTTTTAATTTCAATCCAACTTCGCCAAACACCATTTAATTTTACTCTATACCACATTCTACCATCAGTCACACAATTAAATCTTTGAAATACAAAATTTATGTCATTATTATCACCATTTTGAACCACAAGAGTTCCAGCATAAGCATTAACATTATACGGACCATTTGCCTTTGTAGTATTTGCTATTGTATCAGCTGCAATTGCATATATATAATAACTTCCTCTATTAACAAAATTGTTAAAATCCATATCAGTTGTGATATTTTGGCTAAAGAAAGTAGCGGAATTGCCTAGAAATCTAGCCCAATTAATGCTGTTAGTTGTTGGATTATTTCCAATATTATTGGCAGTCTTGGAATAGTATAATACAGGTTCATTATTCTCTATATTTAATACTATAGATCCTATCTGATAGGTCTCTGTTTCTAAATATAAAGGTATACCGCTTATTTGTCCATTCTTAATTGCTTTGCAAAGAACTTTATAGATACCTTGATCATCATTTATGGCAGGCTGTTTTGTGGCATTGCTTGTGGCACCGCCTATACCCTGTTCCCAAGCAATACCGGACT
>CALXSB010000144.1 GCA_944391005.1 uncultured Rickettsiales bacterium
TTCCAGCACAGGCAGAACCTGCAGGACATCCATTATTGGGTATGTTTACAGTATTATCTATTTGTATATGGTTTATGGGATTATCTTGAAGGTTTTGAGGGGGGATGATTTCGGAGTAGGCGTGGGCATTGTGAAGAAATGCTATTTGAGTTAATGAATATGTAAATAATATATTTAAAGTTGATAATGAAAAAGAAACAAATAGTGATATAATCTTTTTACTATTTTTTAATGTTAGTGTTAAAAAATAAGGTATTGTTGTCATTTTTACTTAATCTTAAAGTTGTATTTTTAATAAATTTATACCTATAATATATATAAACATGATTTTTTTTAGTCAAGAAAAAATACAACTTAAAGTAATGCATTTTTAAAAAATTAAAAAATACTTGTTGAAAAATAAAGGATTATAAGAATTTTATGTAAAAATTTCTTTAAGATAAAATATACGATACAACAAATTTATTTAAAAGTTTTTAATAAAGATTAATTCCTATACTCAAATTTTGATGCTTTTTGCTATTGTATTTTTATTTTTATCTATTATATATTTTAGTATGATTATAAAAAAAGTTTAGAAATGGCAAATAATGAAGAAATAAAAATTACCACAAGTGGTCAGTATATAAAGGATTTGTCTTTTGAAAATCCACAGGCACCTAGAATATATACTGAAAAAAATTTAGCTCCTAAAATTTCCGTATCAATTGATATAAATGGAACTAAACTACAGGATTCTGTCTTTGAGGTTGAGTTAATTATAAATGCAACTGCAACCCACGAAGATAAAAAGATGTTTATAGTTGAATTAACTTACGCTGGTATATTTAATATAAAAAATGTAGATGATAATGATGATACTTTAAAAGAAATTTTATTTGTTTACTGCCCATCATTATTATTCCCTTACGCTAGAAGAATAATTTCCGATACAACTAGAGATGCAGCAATGCCGCCATTGCTATTAGATACAATTAATTTTAGAGCATTATATGAATCTAAAAAAGATTCTCTAAAAAAACTTTAGTTAATAATTTTAGATTATTATTAATAAAGACCTTTCATAAGGTCTTTTTATTTATATATTTAAAAATTAACTATTTTTTTATCTTTTATTGTTATAATTCTATCTAAATTTTTAGCTAAATCAATATTATGGCTAACCATAAGTAGACTTGAGTGATGTGCATTTACCATTTTTAAAAGTAAATTAAACACTATATCTGAATTTTCTGGATCTAGATTTCCTGTTGGTTCATCAGCCAATATTATAGATGGATTATTTATTATAGCTCGTGCAATGGCGACTCTCTGTTTTTCTCCACCTGATAGCTGATGCGGTCTGCTATTAATTTTTGCTATTAGTCCTAATTCATTCAGAATATCTGTTGCTTTTTCTTTTATTAGTTTTTTATTATTTTTATCAATTAGTGCTGGCAACATAACATTTTCAAGGACAGAAAATTCCGGTAATAAATGATGAAATTGAAAAATAAAACCTATATTATTTTTTCTAATATTTGTTTTTTCAACATCATTTAATTTTGCAATATTTTGATTATTTATAAAAATATTGCCACTTGTAGGTGTATCTAATAAGCCGCATATTTGTAAAAAAGTAGTCTTGCCACAGCCAGATGGACCAATAAATCCTACAGTTTCTTGATTGTAAACAGAAAGCGAAGAATTTTTAATTACTTCTAAAAACCCTTCACTTTGTCTATATATTTTATTGATATTTTCTAATTTTAAAACTTCAAAACTAGAATTTACTAAGCTTCTGGCCATTCAGATGCGTGTTCTTCATTAAATTGTATTGCTTCTTCTGGAGCTTCATCATCAGCTAAAATTGCACCTTCAGGAACAACTGTTTGACATACACCACAGTCTATACAAACATTTGGATCAATAACTAATTCACCATTAGGTCCTTTTCTAAAAGCTTGAACTGGACATACGCCTGGTGCTTCTGCTACCTCATTATAATTTTTAGTTACAACTACTCTTGGCATAACTTTTCCTTTATTATTAAAATTAAATTACACTAATAAATTATAACAATTTTTTTAAAAAACAATTAATTTTATATAATTTATCTTTTTAATTTTTTTAAAAAATATATAAGTATTAAATTATAGATTTTAAGATTAATTCCATATCTTTTTTGTTATACCTTTGATCAATTGGCAATAGTATTAAATTATTTTTAAAATATAATTCTTCTGTAGATAAAAATTTATCTATTTGCGGCCAGCATTCGGTTAAAAAAATACCGCCATCTTTTAATTTTGATTTTATCTTTGAACTATTATTTATCAGATATGGATAAAACATTGGAATATCATCATTTGTTAGACTTAAATTTATTTCATTTGTATTTTTTAGATATTCATGCAATATTGAAAAATTTTTAAGTCTAATGTTTTTGCATTTTTTATAATTTATATTATTCAGCATTGCTCTTGTCAAGTTTGACATGGCCTGCATTGGCATTTTATCTATTTCTAGTTCATTTTTCATAAAATTTATATAGCTTGCGTCATGTCCCTTGTCGTATGATTTTAGCAAATGAGTGCAAATGTGATAAGATTTTGATTGTTCAAGTTTAAAAGCAATATTTTTATCACACCAGGCAAGTCCGCCATCAGGAACTCCAAAAAATTTTCTTAAGCTATAAAAACTTGCCAAACATTTTTGATGACTGTAAAATGCCTGAGTAT
>CALXSB010000145.1 GCA_944391005.1 uncultured Rickettsiales bacterium
GTTGACTTATTTCAAAAAATTATCTGGGAGGATAATGATGGAAAAGATTTATATTTTGATTTAAATAATGAAGAAGAGAATTGCTTGCAGGATTTAGCTATAGATTTGGATTATTATGGAGTAAATGTTAGTGATAGCGATATAAATATTGGTATAAAAGACTTGAATTTTGAAAAAGATAGGTTGATATTTATGAAAGAAATAGGAAAATCAATAGAAGTGCTCAAAAATGAATAAATGTGCTTGCCCATGTTGTAATTTTAAAACGCTAAAAGAAAAACCAACTGGAACTTTTCAGATATGTCCTGTATGCTATTGGGAAGATGATGATATACAATTTTATGACAATAATTATCAAGGTGGAGCAAATGAATTAAGCCTAAATGAAGCAAGAGAAAATTTTAAGAAATATGGAGTTAGTGATTTGAAATTTAAAGATTTAGTTAGAAAGCCAAATAATGATGAAAGATAATTATAAAACTAATATCACATCAACAGCCATACAATCCACAATAAACGGTGATAGCTTCACAGAATCACTAAAACATCAAACAATAAATACTATAGTAATGGCAGGAGCAAACTACACAGCAAACAAAATTGGAGGAGCATATCACACTGGAGAAATAAATAAAGCTACACAACTAACACTTCATGCAGGACTTGGAGCAATAACTAATACACTTACAGGTAATGATGCACTATCAGGTGCAATAGCAGGAGTTTCCGCAGAAATATTCGGTCAATATTTAGTAGATCATACAAAATTAAATGATAATTCTGTAAAAGAATATAGCGGATTGTTTGCCGGTATAACTTCTTTAATAGTTGGAAAAACAACCAATTTAGATTCAAGTGATATAAGAAGCAATGTGTTTAGTGGATATAGAGTTGGAAAGAATGCGGTGGAGAATAATTTGCTGTATAGCGAATTATTAAAAGAATCAAGGGAAAACGAAAGTGGAAAAGGAAAATATGGAAAAAGAGTACATCCAATTACGCAAAAGGAAACTTTCCATAAAGGTGTTGATATATATACATATTCAGAAGATAAAAATATATATGCTTCTGCTGATGGAACAGTTATATATACAAAACCACAATATAACGAAAAAACTGGAACTGGATGGAGAAATTAAGTTGTTATTGAACATACAGACGAAAATGGCAATAAATATATAACAAGATATGCTCATTTAAAAGAAAAGTCAGATGTTCCAGTTGGAACAAAAGTTGAGGAAGGTCAACCTATAGGAATTATGGGAAATACGGGAGGTTCTGCCGGTGCTCATTTGCATTATGAACTTGAAAAATATGAGCCAGATAATCCGAAAGCAAATAGTTTTGGATATATTTATCTAAATCCACAATTACCAGAAAACAATATAGGAAATTATGAGTATTTAAAAGATACACCTTATCAACGAAATTTAAATAGAAAATGAAAAAAATATTTTTAATAGTATTATTGTTGTTTTTTAATTCTTGTGGTTTTTATGAAACGGTTATTCTGTTTAAAACGGACAAGTACAATTATAAAATAAAATATCCTAAAAATTTGAATATATTTATTGGTTCAATGGATTCTACAAGGTATGAATTAGATGAAAATATTTATGATAATAATTTTTTAGATACAATCGCAATAATTAACAATATAGAAATATTTTTATTAGATAAGAATAGTATTTTATATAAAACTTGGATAAGTGATTTAAAGAGTGGTAAAGTTAATTTTGTATATAGAATAGAGAACTTTTCAAATTTAAAATGCAAAAAACTAAATATTTCTTATGGTATTTTTGAAGAGTTATATAAAGAAAATATTAACAAAAATAGTTTAATAGAATTATTTATTGATGTAGGAGAAAATAAAATTTTAGTTTTTACTTTTGATAATAAAAATAATAAAAAATTAGAAAAAGAAATCTACAAAATAATTAATTCTCTAACCAGAGAAAAAATAAATAACAAATGAATAAAAATTCTTTTATAAAACCATTTATTATTTTTTTAACTATATTAATTTATACAAATAATATAGTAGCTCACACTATTGTATTGCAAAACATCACAAGCACAGCCATTCAATCCACAATAAATGGTGATAGCTTCACAGAAGCACTAAAACATCAAGCAATAAATACTATTGTAATGGCAGGAGCTAATTATGCTGCTAATCAGATAGGAAATCTATCCCATGGAAAATTAGATATAGATAATGATGGAAATATAATATATACAGAACCACAGATAAACAAAGCTACACAATTATTATTGCATGCAGGATTAGGTGCTGCTACAAATACATTAACAGGAAATGATGCTTTAAGTGGAGCTATTAGTGGAGTGGTTGGTGAGATAACTGCTGATATAATATTTAATAATTTAAATGAAAAGTATGCAAATGATGATGATAATAATAATGGTATTTTAACACAGCAACAGTTTGATAGTAATAAAAATACAGCTATTGAATATGGAGGTCTTGCAGCAGGTATATCTAGTCTAATAGCAGGTAAAGTTCAAGATTTAGATGTAAGTGATATAAGAGATAATGTATATG
>CALXSB010000146.1 GCA_944391005.1 uncultured Rickettsiales bacterium
CCCCACATTTCCACCCCCTGTGAAGGACCACTCTATCTCCACCCCCCTGTCAAGGGGGGTAAGGGGGGTTCGCCTGCCTTCGTAAGGGAGGATGTCAACGAAGTTGACAGGTGGGTTAAAAAAATGATTAAGATTTTGCTTGGGCCTTTTGTCTCCACTTATAAGGAAGGCTCTGGCGAAGTCAGCAGTGGGTTGACAACAGAATTAAGAGTTGGTTTAGACTTCCTACCCCCATTCGTAAGGGAGGTGTCCCGAAGGGACGGTGGGTTGACAAGATAATCAAAAATAAACTTTTTGTCTTAATTTATAATTGGTGGGTTGATGAAGTCAGCGGTGGGCTGACAAAGAAATTGAAGATTACACCTACAATAAACTATACAATAAATAATAAATTTTATAAAAAACATTTTTGCAAAATGGTCTTAAATTTCTCATATATCCCTTGTTTTTTATACTTTTATTTTATATATAGTAAAAATATATTAATAATTAATGGATATGATAAATGCAAGGCTTAAACAGTAATAATTGCATACAGTATTTTAGTATTAAAAATAAAAAATCAGGATTTTCTCTTATAGAACTTTCTATTGTTCTTATAATAATAGGTTTGCTTGTGGCGGGTATTACGGGAGGACAGAGTTTAATAGAATCTGCTAAAATAAGGGCGTTTATTAATGAGTTAAATAGTTATAAGACTGCAATAAATACATTTTATTTAGCAAGAGGAAGATTGCCTAGTGATAAATACAACAAAGGATGTTTTGGTTATGGTGAAAATGCTGATAATTTTATCTGTGGAAGTTCCTTGGAACAATCATTTGAAGAATTATATGATGAAGGAATACTTGATTTTGATGCAAAATCTTGCGAAGGTAATTATGATTGTGATGATGTTAATATGCCAAAATCTAAAATCTTTAAAGATGGTGCATATGAATATAATGATTCTGCCTATTATGCTTGGACTGATTATTATTTTGGACAAGGTATAAATCTACTAGTTTTCAATCCAAAACTCTATGAAACATTTGATTATAAAATTGTAAAAAGAATTGATCAAATAATTGACGATGGACTCGCTACAAAAGGAAATTTAATAACGGTTCTTGGTTTTTTTAATGATATAGGTGGTGAATATGAAGACCTTAATGATTTTGACTGCAGCAAAGATATGCGAGCATGTGCAGTCTACGAATTTTACTTTAAACTAGATATCTAGATATAAATTAAATTATTTATTATGAGGATAATATGCTAAATATTTTCTTGACAATAATAATAAAAAGCTTATTAATTAAACTATATTAATAATAAACATTTATTTTAAAAAAAATGAGTTTAGAAAGTTTTTTTAATCTTTAAAGTGTAGCGGTTGTTGGTGTTTCTGAGAACCCTGCAAAATTGGGTGCGTTAGTATTTAAAAACTTACAAGATGCTGGTTTTAAGGGAAAACTTTACCCTGTTAATCCTAAAAATGCTGGACAAGTTTTATATGGTGAAACTTGCGTTGCAAGTGTTAAAGATATTAAAGAACCTGTTGATTTGGTTGTGGTTGTTGTGCCTGCAAAGTTCTGTTCTGCAACAGTTGACGATTGTATTGCGAATAAAACTAAAAATATTAGTATTATTACAGCAGGTTTCGCTGAGACTGGAAATAAAGATTTAGAAGCAGAAATCGCTAAAAAATGTATAGACAATGGCATTAATTTATTAGGCCCTAACTGCTTAGGTCATATCTCTACATTCAACAATTTAAATGCTTCATTTGCTGACGGTTTCCCTGCAAAAGGAAATGTTACTTTCATTTCTCAATCGGGTGCCTACTGTTCTGCAATGTTGGATTGGGCTGAGAAAAAAGGCATTGGCTTTTCAAACTTTATCTCAATTGGAAACAAGGCCGTAATGGGCGAAGATAAATTGCTTGATGCTTTAAAAAATGATCCGCACACAACAGCTTTTGTATTCTATCTTGAAAGCTTGAAAAATGGCAAAGAATTTTTAAAGGTTCTAAAAGAAGTTTCAAAAACAAAACCTTGTGTTATTATGGAACCTGGAAAATCAAAGAAAGCACAGGCTGCATCTTTATCTCACACAGGAAGCCTAGCTCCTAACTATAGAGTTTTAGAAATTGCCATTGAAAGATCTGGTGCAATTCAAGCCCATAATACAAGAGAATTATTTGGTTTGCTAGAAGTTCTACAATATGCTCATCACCACAATTTTGATGGACAAATCGCTGTTTTGACAAATGCCGGCGGTGTTGGCGTTTTAACAAGCGATTTATGCGAAGACAACGGTTTAGACTTAGCTAGACCAAGCGAAGCTACAATTGAAAAATTAAAGGCCGCTTTGCCTGCTGAAGCAGCATTTGGAAACCCTATTGACGTAATTGGGGATGCAAAAGCTGATAGATACGAAGCTGCATTAAAAATACTTTGTGAAAGCGGAGAATATAAGAATATTCTAGTTCTCTTAACTCCACAAATGGGAACTGATGCAAAAGGAACCGCTGAAGCTATAGTAAAAATCTATAAGGAATTTCCCAATATAAATATATTTGCTTCATTTATTGGCGGAAGAAGAGTTCAACCAGGTGTTGATATTCTTAATGAAAATCACATCGTTAATTTTGAATATCCAACAGATGCAACCACCCTACTCGGCTTGCTAAAGGCTCAAATGAAGTTTAAATCTTTAAACACTGTTGAAGTTAAAGTAAATGAAGTTCCTGCAGATATTAAAAAAGCAGTTCAAGAAGCTAAAGAACAAGGTTTAGCATCATTACCTCAAAATGTAGTCAACATGATTATGGACCACTATGGCATTGATTATCCTAAATCTGGCAACTTTACAGATAAAGCAAAAGCTTTAGAATTTTGCAAAACTTTATTCCCTAAACCAGTTGTATTAAAATTGTCAGCTCCTGATGCTTTACATAAAACTGAAATGAAAGGCATCTACTTAAATGTTGACGATGAAGCTAAATTCAACGAAGGTTGGGAAGGTTTGATGGGTTCAATCAAAAAATTTGACCTAAAAGGTGCAAGCATTCTTATTCAAGAAATGATTACAAAATCTACTGAAACAATTATTGGCGTAAACTCTGATAAAAATTTTGGTAGAGTTATGGTATTCGGAACCGGTGGTATCTACACAGAAATCATGAAAGATACAACATTAAGAATATTACCAGCCAACGATTTTGACGAAATGATCAAAGAAACAAAAGTTGGTATAATTTTAAATGGTGTTAGAGGCGAAGAACCTAAAGCTGTTAAGCCTTTAGCTGAAACACTCGCTAAAATTCAACAGGTTGTTCTTGAAATTCCTGAGATTACAGCCATTGACGCCAACCCTGCCCTAATCACAAAAGATAGAGCGGTTGTTGTTGACTTCAAAATGTTATTGAAATAATAATAAAAATCCACCAGCTAAGCTGGTGGTATTTCATAAACGCCTA
>CALXSB010000147.1 GCA_944391005.1 uncultured Rickettsiales bacterium
AGCTGAAAAAATCTATAAATCATTCAATGATGTTATGAACAATACAGGCTGGGCTTATAAAAAGAAAGAAGAAGTATTCAAAATGGCAGAAGCTAATAAGGCATTTGCACATTATAGCTGGTAGAAATCTAAATTTATATAATAAAAATACCGTATTAAAAAATACGGTATTTTTTAAATTAACAATAAATATTTATATTTTAGATTCTAACGCAAATTTTTTCATTTTTTCAGTTGCTTTCGCTTCTATTTGTCTCGCCCTTTCTCCAGATATATTAAATTTTTTACTAATTTCTGCTAATGTTAATGGCTTATCAGACAATCTTCTTAATCTTATTATTTCCTTTTCTCTATCATTTAGTATATTGAAAGAATCTTTTAATATTTGAGATTGTTTAGCACTTATTCTTTTTCTGTCAACTATTGTATCTTGTAATGCTTGCTTTGCAGGTATTAAATCTATAATTTCAGAATCATCGTCGTCATCTTTTGCTTTTGAATTTAAATATAGATCACCTTTTGTTGTTCTAGTATCCATATCAACAACGTCCTGTTCAGAAACATTTAATGTTTGAGATATCTTTTTTACATCGCTATTTGTTAAGTATTTTCTATTTGTGTGAGATAAAAGTTCATTTTTTATTTTTTTTAGATTAAAAAACAGCTTCTTTTGTGCAGCATTCGTTCCTATTTTAACTATAGACCATGTCTTTAAAATATATTCTTGTATATATGCCTTAATCCACCATATTGAATAGGTTGCCAATTTATACCCTTTTTTATAATCAAATGTTTTTATTGCCCTCATTAAGCCAATATTTCCTTCAGATATTAAGTCCATCATTGGCAAACCATAATTTTTATATTGTGCAGCTATTTTTACAACGAGTCTTAGATGACTTGAAACTAAAAGCTTAGCAGCATTCAAATTACCTTCATCCTTTTCTTTTGCATATCTAAATTCCTCTTCCTCTGTTAGCATAGGAATTCTATTAACTTCAGATATATATTGAAAAAGATTATTTCCCAATAATATTGGTGTTGTTGTATTTAAGCTTAAATCGTTCATATAAAAATATATCCTTATTATTATTTTATATTAGGAGTTGTCTTTAAAAAAAGATACACCCTTTTAAATAGTATAAAAAAGATATTAAATAGTCAAGTAGTTTTTAAATAAATATATTTGCATCTATAAAAAACTTATCTGCCTATATTTCATATTATATACTTTTCTAACTATAATAATTTTAAATCTTTCAACCATTTTGAAACAATATCCTTTGATTGTGCAGATCTGCTTCCAATAATTGACAACCCCTTTAAAAGCTTTGCATTTGATGCAATCTTTTTAATATCACTTTCGCTTACACCCATTCCGCTACCCTCATTAGTGCAAAATGGAATAATAGTCTTGCCTGAAAAATCATAGCTTTCTAAAAATGTCCATACTGCCATTGGCATAGTATTCCACCAGTTAGGATAACCCAATATTATTGTATCATAGCTGTCAAAATCATTAACTTGTGCTTTTAATTTAGGTCTTGCGTTTGAATGTAATTCCATCTTTGCAATATCAGTAGTCTCATCATAATCTTCTGGGTATTTTTCTACTGTATCAATATGAAACATATCACCACCGATTAGATTGTGAATTATATTTGCAACGACCTCTGTATTACCAACTTCAAGATTTTTTATAGTGCCATTAAAATAATTATTGCCTTTCCTTGAAAAATAAGCTATAAGAATTTTTGCCATTTTTTTACCATTATTATTTAATATAATTTTATATTAAAATTTATTTTATAAAATAGGTAATAAAAAAAGTTCAAAAAAGTTGCTAAAAAAGTCCAATTTTAATAGATTTATCTTTCCTGCAAAACTTTAATTATGATTAATAAAATTGTAAAATTTCTTGATTTTATTTCAAAATGTGATACAATTATTACCTATGTTAATTTTATATATTGCTATGGATATTAATATAGATGAAATAATTGAAGATATTAAAAGTATAAACAGCGACTATTTAAAAAGAATATACACAATTGAATTACTAAATAATCTTGGTAAAGATAACATTACAGACAACTTTATATATAAGGCTTTAGATATTTGTAATTATATAAATGATGATATTGAAAAATATGAGTTAATAGATGGTGTTATTTCAAAGTATAATTTATCTAATAACAACATTGAATTTTTGTTTGATATAGTTAGAAATATGAATGACCAAATTAAACAGGAAGAATTTTTAATTTTATTTAACGAGAATTATAATATTTCAAACCTACCAAATAATATTATGGAAAAATTTAAAGAGTTATCTGATACTGTTAATAGTAAAATACCAGCTAAAGAAAGAAATTTTAACCTTTTAAAAATAGCTGATGGTTTAGAACTTGAATCTTTATTATACCATAATTCGTTTTATATGGATGATTCATTATATAATAATGATGATCTATTTAATATAGTTGTTGAATACGATAAAGCAAACAATGAAGGCAGACTTAATAATAGGGAAAAGTTCAAAAAAGAAATATTAAATATATTCAACGAACAATCTAAAGAAAATAAAGAAAAATTATATAATTTTTTTAATGAAAATGAATTTTTTGAAGAATATATAAATAAATTATGCAATGACAATATAGGGACATTAATATTTAATACTTCAAAAAATATAGAAAAGAATAACATTATGAAAATTGATGAATATTCTCACGACTCACAATGTTTATTAACTAAAAAAGAAATAATTAATCATTCAAAGAGCAATCATTTTAATAGTTTTAGCGAAATTATTAAAGCAAAAAAGAATAAAAACAAAGATAAAAACAAAGAGCTTTAGGAAAATAAATGTTGATTTAATCAACATTTATTTTTTTAATATTGCATATTATTATTTTCTAGAAATTCTACATTTTTTCTAACTTCAGCTTTAAAGTCATTTATTGAAACTCCATATACAACATAGTTTATTACATCTCTTTCTCCAAAATATAAAAAAATATGTGAAATTGGTAATTTTCCAGAATACAATCCCCAAGTCGGATCTATAGAAATCCATTCTCCATTAACATAAACTAAATTCCAGGCATGATCATCAAATCGTCTCTTTTCCATATCATAACTAACACCGGAAACAACTACTGATGGTATGCCAGATGCTCTTAATAAATCATTATACAATTGTGCATAATGTGCACAAACTCCTCTTGCTTCAGAAAGTATTTTTATTGTGTCCATTTCTTTTCCAACATATTCTGAGTCATATTCTATATAATTATGCACCCACTCTGCCAATAAAATATAGAGCGGCTGTTGTTTTTTGTTATCTAGTTGAATGTGATAAATTGTATTGTATAATTCTCTAGCTAACTTATCATCTATATTTAAATAATTAGTTGGATCTAATTTTATCCATACTTTATTATCAAAATCATTTTTTATAATTGAGTCAATTTTTATTTGAGCAGTTGAACCGTTTATATCATTAAAATTAGCCTCTATATTGTCATTTTTTTCCTCAATTTTTACAAATTCATCATTATAGTTTACTAAAATTTTATAATCTTCTATTATATTATTTCCGTTTTTTAAATATTGCGGTATTGTCATATCTATTTTAGAAAATCGCTCTTTGCCAATTATTTCACTTAATATTTCTATTTTCCATCTTGCCTGTCTCAATGTTAAGGAAAAAAAGTCCGAAATTCCATCTTCTGGAACTTTGCCTTTCCAATTATATATATTTGAGTTTTGAGTAAATTGTGGATTTAAAGAATAGACAGCTAAAGATTGTGGAATTTCAACTTCCAATGAACCATTAGAATCTTTAGCAAATGAAGGAATACCAACGTATTCATTCCTTGAATAATTTAATGTATCGTCATTAAACTGTGTATATTTAAATTCAAATTCCATATTTTCACCATTAAATGCTTGTCCAAATTGGAATCTTAATTCATTATTTCCAAATAGCGTCTTATACTCTTTTCCAATTACTTTTGCATCATATACTTCTATTTTAAGACGTTTGTCAAATATATATCTCCATTCAGTATAATATGTATTTCTATCGGCCTCTACTCTTACTTTTATTTTTGTATATACCTCTCTGCCAAAATCAGTAAATTTAATTTTTTGATCAAAATTAGTTATTATTATATCAGCAAAAGTATTTTTTGATATAAGTATAATAAATAACAGACAAAATATTTTCTTAAACATTTAATTAGTCTTTATATTTTTGAATATTATATACTGTTTTAATATTAAAAAATAATAATTAAATATTCTAGAAAAATCTTTATTTTTTAAAAATATATTTATATACTCAAATTAGATTAGTGTGAATATTTTTATTGTTTTAAATGAATTATAATGAAAGACCAAAAATAAACCCAAAAATAATATTTAACAATATAGATTCTAGTGTAAAAACTGCTTTAATTATAGGAAAAAACAATTCTGATATAGTAGAAATTTTAAAATCAAAAAAAGTAAACATTGATGAATTTCAAAAAGATAACGAAAAAGAAATAATAAATTTCCTTAACGATAAAGAAGATAACACATACGATATAATAATTTTAAACTTTGAATTATCAAATTTTCATAAAATCAGAATAATCATAAATTTATTAATAGATAAAAGTTTGTGTTCTATTATAAGATTTAGAAGCCATAATGTTAATAAAACAAAAATTACAAAGAAAGACAAGATAGATAAAATAATAAAAGTTGAAAATATAAATATAATAAGAAAGTTTTACGCAAAACAGAATTTTGTATCAAAAAGCATATTCTTTAAGCCACTTTCCTATTACACAGTTTATTTTATTACAAAAAATAAACTGGCATTAAATTTTGAACCATCCTACACTGATAAAATTAAAAATATTCTACTATATAAGAAAAGAAGTGAAAAATTATTAATAAATAAAAAATAACTTATGAATAGTATTGAAAAATTAAAGCATATAGAAATATTGCCAAATACTATAAATAATATATTCATACTTTTACATGGCTATGGAACCGATAATGAAGACTTAATAGGTTTAGGTATGTCTTTTAGACAGTTGTTGCCAAACACTGCTTTTTTATTTGTCAATGCACCATGGAAAGTTGATGGCAATGATAATATGGGCTATCAATGGTTTTCTTTAAAAACTATGAATCTATTTAGTATCTTAAAAGAAATAAAAACTGCCCATAGAATGTTGAATGATTTTATTAATGAACAACTTATAAGATTTTCTTTAAATGATAGCAATTTATTTATGGGTGGTTTTTCACAGGGTGCAATAATGACATTATATACTGGACTTAGAAGAAAAGTAGCACCATTAGCACTATTATCTTTTTCCGGAATGATTCCGGATACGCTTGGAACATTAAAAAAAGAAATAATGTGCAAACCAAATACACTTTTAATTCATGGAACTGAAGATAAGGTTGTTCCCTATAATAATCTTGAAAGGACAGAAAAAATTTTAAAAGAGTTTGACATACCTGTTGAATCCCACTCTATATCAGGAATGGGCCATATGATTGATAATAAAGCTCTGAATTACGCACTAGAATTTATTAAAAAAGTTTGTAATATAACAGATTAGATAGAATAACACTTAATTTATTTTCTTTTTATTTTAATTTTGAACCAATCTAATAAGTTTTTTGAACCTTTTTTATTACCACTTTTTTAGAAATATATTTAATATTTAATTATAATAATGTTATTTAGATTAATAATGCTAAAAACTTTTATGTCATATTTTATTTTATTCATTATAATTGTTTTAATAATTCTATTTGTTTATTTAAGAGGTATTTTTGGAAGACTTCCTTCATCGCAGGAAATAAAAGAGTTTGAAAAACTTTCCTATTATAAAGACGGTGAATTTAAAAGTCCGAAAGAGATAGTATATCATTTTGAAAAACTACCAACAAGCAAACTTAATATGTTTTTAAAATTTCTGTCAAAATCTCCGAATGCCCCAACGGAAAATATACCAATAGTAAAACCTACATTTACAGAAGTCCCACAAGATTTTGCTTTATATTGGCTAGGACATTCAAATGCAATTATTGAACTTAATGGAAAAAGAATGCTTATTGATCCAGTATTTGGGAACGCTGGTCCTCTGCCTTTTATTACTCCAAGATACGTTGATGCACCTTTGACACGTGAAGAACTGCCTAATATTGATTATATATTAATAACCCATAATCATTATGACCATCTTGAAAAAGAAACTGTGCAATCAATTAAGAATGGGCATTTTATAGTTCCATTGGGCATCGGCTCAACTCTAAAAGGCTGGGGTATTGAAAGCAGTAGAATAACCGAATTGGGATGGAATGAAAATATCAGTAATAAAGATCTTTCAATTATTGCATTGCCTACAATTCATTACTCAAACCGTGGTATAGGCGATAAAAATAAGACTCTTTGGGTTGCTTACGTTATAAAATCAGGAGACAAAAATATATTTTGGAGTGGCGACAGCGGTTATGGAGAACATTTTGCAGAATATGGGAATAAATATGGACCATTTGATTTTGCTGCTATTGAAATTGATGGATGGAACGAGGCATGGCCTGATATTCATTTATTTCCCGATCAAGCAGTGCAAGCAGCTATTGATTTAAAAACAAAACACATTTTACCAATTCATTGGGGAGTGTTTGATTTAGCAATGCATCCTTGGCACGAATCAATTGATATGGTAATTGAAGAAGCCAATAAAAAAAATATAAATGTCCTAACACCTAAAATGGGCGAAGAGATTAATGATATATTAAGAGAGAATAAAAAATGGTGGATAAAAAATATATAACCACTCTATAAATAATTATTTTAAATATTATTAAATATATCTTGCAAAAATTAATAATTGTTTTTATAATAGTTAATAGAGGTAAATAGGTAGACGGCCTAGTAATCCGGACAGATCTGAAAAGAAGCATCCGTACCTAGGTTTGTTTAGGTTATTTACCTCGCTTCTCTATATTAAAATCTTTTATAATTCCATTATATAATTTACAATTTTTTATAAATTCTCTCAAAAGTTGTATAATATATTATTGAAAAATAAAGATTTACAACATATTAAAAATTTTTTATTTTTTTCTTGACAACTTAAAATTGTGATATAATATTATACTTGTCAAAAGCCAATAGGCACTTTGACAGAACTTTGGGATAGCAATTTAATAAAACACCTTGATGGAAATAAATTGCATTTTTATGCCTCCGTATCCCAAAGTTTTTTTCTATATTATTTCCTTGATATTATAAAATTCTATTTATATATTCACCTTAAATATAATCGTTATTTTGTATGGTTAAATTAAAATTTATTTTATTTTTAATTTTTTATATTTCTATTATTAGTGATTTATTTGCAAAATCCTATGAATATGAAATAGAAAATTTACAAAATCAAATAAATGAGTTAAATAAAAAATTAGAAGAAAACAATAAAGAAAATAACAAAAATCTTTATAAACTGCTAAATAATCTAGAGATAAATGGAAGGATTCATATTGATGGTTCATGGTATAATGAAAATAAACAATTAAAAGCTACAGATCAAAGTTCATCCTATAAAGACAAATTTTCTATAAGAAGAGTAAGGCTCACGGTTTCTAAAAAAATTAATAATTTTCTATTTCAATTAGAAGGTAATTTTGATGGCGATAAAGCATACTTAGGTGAAACATTTATAGGATATAATATTAATGAGAATATGATTATAAGAGTTGGACAAATTATATTTCCATCTTTTATAGAAAGAGAGAAAAGCTCAAATACGATGGCAACAATTGACTCTAATGCTGTTGAACAACTTGGTTGGATTTCTGAGTATTTAATAGGTTTAAATTATCTATGGACAACTGATAGCTTTGGATTTTCCACTGGAATATTTGGAAATGGAACAAACAATGAAAATGAATTAGAAAATGATATGAATTATAATTTTTCCCTTAGGACTTTTTACACTCCAATTAGAACTTATAACTATCTAATTCATCTCGGCTTTGATTCCTCGTATCAAAATTATAGAAAAGACTTACATAATAATCCCAATCAAATATCGGAAAGTTTCTATTATGGTATTGAATTGGCTTTTAAATATAAATTTATGACATTAACAAATGAATATATTAAAATGTATTATAAATATGAAGACGACAGATTTAATGGCAATACATTTAATTTTGATGGTTTTTCGACAGAATTTACAATAAACTTTACTGGTGAAAGAACCGAATATAGCAGATATGGATATTTTGATGCAATAGATGTTAAACGCCCAATTTCAAATGGTGGATTTGGAGCATTTCAGGGGATTTTAAGATATTCTTTTGCAAATGGAAAAGATATAAGTCATGGTTTTTTAAACAACATAGGATCCCGTTATGATTATACAATAGGTTTAACATGGATACCTGAAAATAATATAAGATTATTAATAAATTATTCAAAAAATTCAATCACTGGAGAGAACTATTCATATAAGGGAAAATATGACGCCTTTAAAATTGAATTAAGGATGTTTTTTTAACAATATTAAAAAATTAAAAATACTTTAAAAAAACATTGACTTTAAAATTTATATGTGGTTAATTATTATATGTATTTGTTTATGAGTTCGTAGCTCAGTAGGTAGAGCACATGACTTTTAATCATGTTGTCGCGGGTTCGATTCCCGCCGGACTCACCATGTTTTTTAAAAAATTACATTTAAAAATTATTAGCATACACATATATTTATTATCTAGTTATATTATATAGTTATTTAATAAATATATGTATTTTTTTAACTTTCTAAAATTATAACTTAATTTTTTTAATACAGATTAATTTATATTTTTATGTTGACTTTTTTGTGATAAAAATTATATACTTAATTTAAATCTATAAAAAGTATTAATATGACAAATGAGACTATAATAAAAGAAGAAAGGGTTAGCTTAGTTAAAAGAACAAAATATTTAAAAAATTCAATTGAAGATGAGCACCCAACTCAATTAATAAATTTTGTAGAAGAAATTGAACATATGCTTGAAATAAAACTTAAAAAAATTGAAAAGGAAATAGATAAAAAAAATATTACTAAATGTTTAGATAAAAGATAATATATTTTTTATTTAATCATTTAATAAAAATTCACTAAATGTTTTAAAAACTTCCTTTGAATCTTTATAGAAATTTGGAATACTACTTATGTTTAGATTCATTTCTCTAGAATTTTTTATTATATTATTTACATCAAAAATTATATTCATATATTCGTCAATTGATGATTTTATTGTATCTCTACTTAAATACAATAGATTCGGTTTTATGGGATTATATATTTCTTTATTTTCTTTACGATCTAAATCTAAAAGCCTTAAATTATAATATTTATTTATCTGATCCGTATATTTGCTTATTTCTTCACTTATATTTGAATTATATGCTATAACAGCATTTTTTGGTATATAATTAAATATTGACTCCAATTGGCTATCATAAAAAAGCGGAAGCCAATTTTCTAGTCCATTATATAATATATTTTTAGAAATATTCTGATATAAAAAATCATTTTCTTGAGGGGTTCCAAATAAGTTTCTATAGTTTTGCTTAAAATTTTGAATATTATCTCTATTAAATATTACCTCTCTTATTGGCAATACAAAAACATTGCTATGGTTGCCAAAACTTATTTGAGTCTCTGGGTTAAATGATTTAATGCTTTGTATCGTATTACTTTTTAATAAAATTCTATAACATTTATTATCAAAAGTAATTATATCAATGATATTATTATTTATGCTATAATCTCCAAGATTTATTGATGTTTCTTTAAAATTATAACAATTTTCTTCTAATAATTTTTTTATTTCTGCTAAAGTTATTTGTTGATTTACATACAAATCTATATGCTTAAAATTGTTTTTATTTATTACTTTTTGAACCAAGGCATTTTTTGATATTAAAAATAAGACCTTTTTATTGATATATAATTTATTATAGTTTATTAATTTATATATACTTTCCATCCTATCTGTTTGAATTTTTAATTGCGGAGAATTTACATCATAAGGTATTGTATTCCACTCAGGAAATGATATAATTTCTATTTTATTGTCATAAAATTTTATTTCTTTTTTTATTAACTCCAGATCAAAATTATCTTTAGCTATGTAAACTAAAAACTTAAAATTTTTTTCATTAAAAATATTATATATTATATAATTTATACTATCTTTAGTAATACCCTTTATTGTTGTTGAACTATCAATATTAAATATTTGAGTTTTATAATCCATATAAATAGTTTTATTTTATAATATAAATTTTATTATTAAAATAATATTTTTCAACATTATATTTGATTTATTCTTTAATAATCGCGATATAATAGTATTTTTATTGAAAATAAAAGTTCAAATAACTATTGTTTTTTAAAAAACTTGTTTTATAAATTAATATTATGGATAAAAAAATTTAGGATATGTATTACGATAGAAATAGAGGAACTAAGAAAAAAATTTTAATAGTTATTGTTATTTTAGTTTTAGCAGGCGTTTCCTTCTTTGCCTATAAAGAACTATCAAATAAAGATAATGGCTTTATATTAAAAGGAAACGGCAGAATAGAAGGACGAGAAACAGCTGTCGCTACTAAATTTTCCGGAAGAATCGTAGAACTAAACGTCGATGAAGGCGACGCTGTTAAAAAAGGTGATTTGCTTGCCGTCATAGACTCAAGGTCATTAGAGGCAGATATAGAATCACAAAAAGCCAGAGCCGAAGAAATAACAAAACAAATAATTGCAACTGATGCCGATATCAGAGCAACAAAAAGTGATATTAAGTTCTATAAAAGAGAACTTGACAGAAGTAAAACATTGGTTAAACAAAACTTTTCTTCACAATTGGAGTTAGATACTAACGAAAATAATTTAGAAAAGTCAGAAGCCAAATTAGTCAATTTAGAAGCTACAAAAAAAGCCCTGGAAGCTTCACACAAGGCATTATTAGCTTCAATAAAATCACAAGAAATTGATTTAGGTGATATGAAAATATATGCTCCTGTTGATGGTGTTATTTTGTATAAGCTAGTTGAAGATGGAGAAATGCTTTCTGATAATGGAAAAATGTTCATAATGTATAATCCGGACGATTTATATATGACCGTATACATGTCATCTGAAAAAGCAGGACAAGTAAAATTGGGTGAATCCGCAATAATTAAACTTGATGCTTATCCAAATAAAACTTTCCCTGCAAAAGTAACATTTGTAGCTGATAATGCTGAATTTACACCTAAAGAAGTTGAAACTCAAGAGGAAAGACAAAAATTAGTATTTAGAGTCAAATTAACTTTAGACGATAATTCGTTAAGAGAAGCAAAACCAGGTATGCCTGGAGATGGATATATAAAGCTTAATAAAAATGAGCCATGGCCTGCATACTTAAAGTAATTTTGTAATAGAAATGAAAGAAGATTTATTAATAAATCTAGACTACAAAAAACAAACTAAAATATGGAGAAACTTATCCATAATTTTAGTTTGTTTATTTTTAATATTTATTTTAAAAAATATAAAGAAAAACAAAAGCACAAAAGAGGATTATATATTTAGCGATATAATAGCCGAGATTGAAATTGATGATGAAATTATTGAAGACGATTATAGGGATAAAAAAATATCAGAATTAATTTCAGACAATAGAGTTAAAGCTGTTATATTAAATATTGATAGTCCTGGCGGAATGGTTACACCAAGTGAAATTCTTTATGATTTAATATCAAAATTAAATGAGAAAAAACCTGTAGTCGTATTAATGGGTGGTATGGCGACTTCTGGTGCCTATATGGTTGCTATAGCTTCAGACTATTTGATAGCTAGAAATACTACATTGACCGGATCAATAGGCGTATTAATGCAAAGTTATGAAATCGTTGATTTAGCTAAAAAATTAGGAATAGAATTAAAAACATTTAAGAGTTCAGAATTAAAAGGAATGCCGTCTTTATTTGAAAAAAATAACGAACATTCAAATATTGTTCTTCAAGATACCGTGGATGATATATACCAATATTTTGCAGATTTAGTTAAGACAAGAAGAAAAATGACTGATGAAAATTTTAAATTAGCAATAAATGGTCAAGCTTTTACCGGAAGACAGGCTTTAAAAATTGGATTAATTGATGAAATAGGAGACAAAAATTCCGCACTAAACTATTTAAAAACAAAAGGCATTAATACGGAATTACCAATTGTTAATATTTCTTTAAAACAAAAAAGAAGAATGTCAATTTTTAATAGACTTGCAAGTTTAATATTTTTTAAAATAGGTGAAAACGACGATTTTGCATTTAAAAATCATAATGGTGCACTTTCCATTTATAATAACTATATTTAAAATAAATAATTTCTCCCTCTATACCAACACTTCACACCCTGCCAGTAGACACCTTGTTTCTTATATGAAGAAACTGCTTAGACATCAATCCCGTGCGAAGAAGCTTTTCCTACTAATCACCAACTGCCTCAGAGACCTCTCCCATTTTATCATACTGCAAAAAAATATTATCCACTATAAATCTTAATCTTCACCCACATATGAATGATCCCTCTCGTCCAATCTCTGTGAAAACAGACTCTTTGCCTCATGTCAAGAAGGCAAAGATGTTCCTCTCTCAGTCCTTCCCTGTGAAAGTCTCTCTTCACTCCCTGCGAAGGTGGATATCCATCTCGGCCCCCGTCAAGGCACTGCCAACTTCAGCCCCTGTGAAGACGGCCTCTCAGACTCCATCTGTGAAGACGGCCACTAAACCTCCCTGTGAAGGGCCCCTCTCAGTCCTCCCTGTGAAGACAAGCTCTCAGACCCCCCATCAATGGACCCACATATCTTTACCCCCATGTGAAGGGGCCCGCACACTTTACCCCCCCCTGTAAAGGGTGAATATAGG
>CALXSB010000148.1 GCA_944391005.1 uncultured Rickettsiales bacterium
TCGTTATTTTTATATCCACTGGTTTTTTTAAGAACCGGAGGGTATGGTTATGTCCAGAAATTTCGGTTTTAAAAGCCATTGGCTGTCTCATCACAGCATCTTCAACTTCCGGTTCACGGGTTTTTTATTTATGTTTTATAGTAATATAACACTGTAAAACCATGATTTTATATTTTAAATTCATATAATAACTTATGAATTTAACTAAATAGGTTTCTATCAATTTTATATAAAATATCAAATATAAATCCAATCAAATATTATTTTATCACAAACGCTATTATTTTTGATATTATCTATCTATTATAATTAGTCTTATATTAGTTTCTTCCACATTTTTCCATAAATTTAAAAGAAAAGTTATTCCGCATTTTATATAAAATATCCATTACCTACAATAAAAATATCAACCATATAGCTGTAGGAACGTTAATATTTATTCCCATCAAGACTTTAAACTTATTATTCCACTATTAAGAAATATAAATTGATTGTCTCCATGTGAAGCATACACAACAATTACTATACTATCAACATTTACAAACATTTCCGCCAACACATTTAAATAGTCAACCAAGTTTTCAAACCATATAAATCCCCACTTTTACCCCCTGTAAAAAAACCACCAACTTCAACACTCTGTGAAGAGCCCCTCACAGCCCCACCTGTGAAGGGACTGCTCTATCTCCCCCTTGCAAAGGGACTATCCAATTCTCCCCCATGTGAAGGGTCCCGCATTAATTACTCCACCCACCTGTAAAAACAACAGCAACTTCACCTCCCTATGAAAATCGTGTCTCTACCCCCATGTCAAGGGCCCCTCCCAACCACGCCACCCTGTGAAGGGTCCATCTCGCCCCCCCTGTGAAGGGGGGTAAGGGGGGTTCAACTCCCTTTGCAAGGGAGGATGTCAACAAAGTTGGCAGATGGATTGACAACGGAATTAAGAGTGGGCTTTTTATCTCCCTTTGTAAGGGAGGTGTCCCGAAGGGACGGTGGGTTGATATAGAATTAAGGATGGATTTTACCTCCGTTTCTAAGAGAGGTGCTGACAAAGTCATCGGTTGGTTGACAAAAAAATTAAGAATTAAAAATTAAAGCACGAAGCCAATGTGATGCAAGTTTACTTGCAATCACAAACTTGTTGTTCGGCGAAGTGCCAACTGAACGAAGTGAAGGTGAGCACGAAGCGGAAACAAACGAAGATTGCTTCAGTTTGTTAGCCTGTCGGTCCGCGAAGTGCCAACCGAGTAAAATAAAATCTAAATGTTAAACAGATAACATTAGACTTTGAAGACTCATTAAATATAATAAGCAACGCTCTTGCATACAGAAAACCATATACACCATACTAAGATAAAGTTAGTAATGATAACAGTTATAAATAAAAATAAACATATCAGAGATATAAGCTCATTTAATAGCTTCGGAAGCCGCCGAAAGAAAATAAGGAACAAGCAGTTAGACTGGTGTGTTATTTTAATAATTATAATAAATATTTATTTAATCCCCAATGCTTCTTTTTGTTTTTCAATCAATTGTTTTGTGCCTTCAAGTGCCAGCATATACATTTCCTCAAGTCTTGCAAAACTAAATGGTTTACCTTCGGCGGTGCCTTGAACTTCTATTATTTCCTCTTTATCATTTATTACAAAATTTACATCAGCTTCAGCATTACTATCTTCTTCATATTCTAAATCAAGTATTGTATTTCCTTTATATATACCGCAGGAAATAGCTGAAACTATATTTTTTATTGGGCTAATTTTTAAGTTTTTATTTTTTATTAATGTTTGAACTGCTAAGTATAAAGCTACGTATCCGCCTGTAATTGAAGCACATCTTGTTCCGCCATCTGCCTGCAGGACGTCGCAGTCTATAATTATTTGTCTTTCTCCTAAAGCTTTCATGTCAACACATGACCTTAATGAACGACCTATTAATCTTTGAATTTCTGTGCTCCTACTATTTGGTTTACCTATTGAAATTTCTCTTTGAACTCTATCTTTAGTTGATCTGGGCAGCATGCTATATTCTGCTGTTATCCACCCACCTTTGCCGGTATTTTTTAAAAATGGCGGCACTTTTTCTTCAATCGTCGCGGTGCATAAAATTTTAGTATTGCCACAACTAATTAAACATGAACCTTCAGCATATTTATTTACGTTAGGTTCTATAATTACAGTCCTTAATTCATTTCTTTTTCTGTTTGATGGTCTTGTCATTTTGAAAATAATTATTATGCCTGAGATACTATCAGAAATATAAAAATAATTTACAAGTTATAATTTAATTTCTTGAAAAATTAAGCTATTTATTTTATTTTTAAAATGTTAATAAACTTATTAAATATGAATAAAGTCAAAATTTCGGCGTCAATTTTATCTGCAGATTTTTCGCAGTTAGGTAATGAAGTAAAAGCCGTTGATAATGCCGGCAGTGATTATATACATTTAGATGTTATGGACGGACATTTTGTTCCCAATATAACATTTGGTCCAAAACTTATAAAAGATTTAAGAAAATATACAAATAAAACATTTGACGTTCATTTAATGATTGATAATCCGGATGAGTATTTAAAAGATTTCGCAGAAGCTGGAGCTGATATAATTTCAGTTCAATATGAAAGTGTTATTCACCTTGACAGAACAATATCAAGTATTAAAAATTTAGGCAAAAAAGCTGGTTTAGTTTTAAATCCAACAACCAATGAAAACGTTTTAGAATATATAATAGATAAATTAGATTTAATACTTGTAATGACTGTAAATCCTGGTTTTGGCGGACAATCTTTTTTAAATAATCAGCTACACAAAATAAAAAGAATCAGAACAATGATTGAAAAAACTGGAAAACATATTGATCTTGAAGTAGATGGTGGAATTAAAAACACTAACGCAAAAAATGTTGTAGAGGCAGGAGCTAATGTTTTAGTGGCCGGTTCATATATTTTTTCTAGTGATAACTATAAAGAAGCTATAAAATCTCTAAAAAAATAAAATTGACATATTTGTTAGTCAATAGCCATTAAATTGTCTGTTATCAACTGGTCTTGAATTTTTTGTATTATAAATTCAACTTTTTGTATGTCCTCTATATTATTATGATTATTTTGCCTTATTCTTTCTAAGTTCTTTTTCATCATATTAATAAAACCATTCATGCTTTTGTGTTCTAATGCAAACTTTCTTGAGGCCTCAAAATTTAAACCATAAACCCATGCTGCATAAAATAAAATCTGATCAAAAATTGTTTCTCTATCATCTCTTTTCAATAACTGACGATTTTTAAAAGATTCAAGACAATTTTTTGAAAAATATAGTTCATCCGGCGAATGTAAAAAATAACTTTTTTGTAAAGTTTTAAATAACTCAAAATTTGCTAATTTATCACTGTCCATAACAAGCTTAAGAAGCAATATAATAATTTCATTTTCCTTATTTGATAAACTATAAGTTTCCAATTCTTCCCTTGCTTCTTTTTCCGCAAACAAAACATCATGATATTTTATAGGTATAAGAATAAAAGGATTGTCAATTCCTTCAATATCTTTTAAAATATTATCAGCCCCGAATGCACCATGTGGTTCTACTTTTTCTTTATTTTTTCCAATTTTATAGGCTCTGCCTATATCGTGTAAAATCGCCCCTAATTTTCCGTAAATTTTGTATTGTTCCTCAAGTTTAGACAATACCTCATCATTTTCTATTAAAAATTCAGAAATTTTAAAAACATCTAAGGAGTGTTCATATTTCATCTTTACCCACAAAACGTCTTTTTCATCACCACTTTCTTCAGCAATTTTTAGTTGTTTGTCGTAATGTTTTTTTAAAAGATTTAACCCCTCATTTACAGACTTTAGAGTTGTCATATTTTTCCTTCCTATTATTATATTTTTCAATTACCGGCTTTAAAAATTTACCAGTTAGACTATTCTCATTTTCGCAAACATCTTCTGGAGTTCCGGTAGCGACAACATATCCACCCTTTTCACCACCGTGAGGGCCAATATCAATAATCCAATCAGATGTTTTAATAACATCAAGATTGTGTTCAATAACCAATACCGTATTGCCCTGCTCTACTAGCTTATGTAATACGCATAATAGCTTTTTAATATCATCAGAGTGTAGACCCGTTGTTGGTTCGTCTAGTATATACAATGTATTTCCCGTATCCTTTTTACTCAGTTCTTTAGCTAATTTTATTCTTTGTGCTTCACCACCTGATAATGTAGTTGCGGATTGTCCTATTTTAATATAGCCTAAACCAACATCTTTTAAAGCTTTAAATTTTTCATATATCAACGGCATTTCTTTAAAGAAAACACAAGCCTCCTCAACAGTCATATCTAAAACGTCAGCAATATTTTTGCCATTAAACTCAATTTCTAATGTTTCGCTGTTGTATCTCTTACCATTACAAACTGGACAAGTGATATAAACATCCGGCAAAAAGTGCATTTCAATTTTTATGCTTCCGTCGCCTTGACAATTTTCACATCTTCCACCTTTTAAATTAAATGAAAATCTATTTAGCTTATAATCTCTATTAACTGCCTCTTCCGTATTTACAAATAAATCACGGATATGTGTAAACGCTCCAACATAGGTGCAAGGATTTGATCGGGGAGTTCTGCCAATTGGAGATTGGTCAATCTGTATAACCTTATCAACATTCATCACGCCATCAATTCTATCAAATGGTGCAGGCGTGACTTTTGTATTATTTAAAATTCTAGTTAAAGCCTTATATAGCGTATGCAAAACTAAAGTTGATTTACCACCGCCTGATACACCTGTAACAGAACAGAATACACCGGTTGGAAATGACACATCAACATTTTTTAAATTATGTCCTCTAGCACCAGTTATAGTAATCATCTTCTTCGGATTAAATTTTCTTCTATATGGCGGAACAGGAATACATTTTTTGCCAAGCAAATAAGCACCTGTAATACTATTAGGATTGTTTAAAACATCTTGCGGAGTTCCTTCCGCCATTACACGGCCCCCATGAATACCAGCACCTGGTCCTATATCCACCAACCAGTCAGCTTCCATCATAGTTTCTTCATCATGTTCTACAACTATAACAGTATTGCCTAAATCTCTCAGATTTTTTAATGTTTGTATAAGCTTTTTATTATCCGATTGATGCAATCCAATAGAAGGTTCATCAAGAACATATAGAACTCCGGATAATCCAGTTCCAATCTGAGTAGCAAGTCTGATTCTTTGACTTTCACCTCCAGATAATGTGCTTGATTCTCTGCTTAGAGTTAGATATTCAAGCCCAACATTTGTTAAAAATACAAGTCTATTTCTAATTTCAGAAATTATTTTATCTGCAATAATTTTTTCACTTTCTGTCAAGTGTTTTGGCAACTCATCAAAAAAATCTATTGCATTTTGAATTGATAATTCACAAATTTCACCAATATTCTTTCCTAAAATCTTAACACTTAAAGCCTCTTCACTAAGTCTATATCCATGGCACTCGCTGCAAGGTCTAAGACTTTGATACTTAGAAAGTTCGTCTCTTAATAATTCATCTCTATTTTTATTATATTTTTCAATTAAAATATTTATAACACCCTTAAACTTTGTAGTGGCACTAATTGTATTCAATCCTGTTTCCTGTTGAACTGTTATTTCATCATCAGCACCATACAAAATAATATTTTTAACATTTTCACTATATTTATAATATGGGGTATCTATATTAAATCCATAAATTTTACCAAGCTTTTCAATCATTTGAATGTATATTTTAGCATTTGCATCAGTTTTCCATGGATCTATAGCTCCATCCCTTATAGATAAATTTTTATCCATTATAACAAGTTCTGGGTTAAAAAAAGACTCAGTTCCTAAACCATCGCACTTATGACAAGCACCAAACGGATTATTAAATGAAAACAATTTAGGTTCAATAGTATCAATGGTTAAACCCGTTTCTGGACATGTATACTTTCTTGAAAATCTAATCTGATCGCCCTTTTCATACTCTTTATTTCTTAAAACGACAAATTTAGTCTTTTTTGGTAAGTCAACTAAATCAACTAAAATAATACCATCAGAAAAATCAAGTCCGCTTTTTATTTTTCTTAATATTTGTTGTTCTACATCGTCCCCAATAACAAGTGTATCTAAAACTATATCAATATCATGTTTTTGAGTTCTGTCAAGTTTAGGCAATGAATTATGAACATCAAAAATATCTCCATCAACTTTTATTTTTGTATAGCCCTGTTTTCTTATTTTTATAAGTTCTTTCCTATGTTCTCCCCTTGAGTTTTTAACAACAGGTGCAAGAATATTTATTTTTGTATCATAGGGTAAAGATGCTATGCATTTTGCCATATCTTCCGGAGTTTGACTCTGCAAAGGTTTTCCAGTTTTTGGAGAATATGGAACGCCAATTCTAGCATATAATAATCTTAAATAATCATAAATCTCCGTAACAGTTCCAACCGTTGATCGCGGATTTTTTCCCATAACTTTTTGATCAATAGCAATAGCAGGAGAAAGTCCAGTAATACTTTCAACTTCAGGCTTGCTTTGAACATTTAAAAACTGTCTAGCATAGGTAGATAAGCTTTCAATATATCTTCTTTGCCCTTCGGCATAAATAGTATCAAAAGCTAAAGAAGATTTACCGGATCCCGATAAACCAGTAATTACAGTTAATTTATTTTTAGGTATTCTTATATTAATATTTTTTAGATTATTTTGTCTAGCCCCTATAACTTCAATAAAATCAGCTTGCATTTTTAATTTTTCTTATATCTTGATGTCTATCTTATAACAGAAGAATATAATAATTGCAAGTAATTTTTAAAATAATTCTTAATTTATTATTTTAATGTTAAGCGGCTATAAATAATATTATAATCAATAAAAATAATATTTTTTATTGACTAATTAAAACAAAATATTATTTTTAATATCACATAAATTTTTTATATTATTTATGGGAAGCAAAAAATATTTATCATCAATATTAATTAAAAACCAACCTGGAATGCTTGGTAAAATTGCTACAACATTAGGTCAAAATAATATAAATATAGAACAAATATCATTATCAACAATAAATAAAGAGGAAACAATACAAAGAATAGTAGCCTATACAACCGGCATAAATTCAGAGGATGTTATAAACAATATAGTTAGAAAAATACCCGGAGTTTTAAAAGTTCTTACTTTTGAAACAAAAGAGGATATAATTGAAAAAGAAGTTTGTCTAATAAGAATTGACAATTTACATCCAAAAATAGTCCAAGTTGTTAACCTTATAACGAAATTTCAGGGAAAGGTTATATATATGGACAACAAATCAAGCATATATGAAATTGTAGACAATACTTATTTAATTAACGATCTTGTAAAGGATATTTTTAACATAACAGCTGATATAAAAATATCAAGAAGCCCTGTTATAATATCAACTGTTAATAGATTTTAAATTAACCTAACAATAGGTTAATTTTTACTAATAATCTCTAGAAGAATGTCCTTTTTTCTCTAAACTTTTTTCATTATTTTTTGATAAAAGTTTTTGTATGTGTGGATATATTATTTCAGCATTTATATTTTCATTATATCTTTCTGGATATCTACCCCAAGAAGAACTTAACTCTTCTCCTTCTTCCTGTTGATTATTAACAATTATATCATCATACTTTTCTTTTAGGGAAGATTTTATTTCACTTTCAGATGATTCTTCAAAATATTCACTTTCTAAATCATCATACATTT
>CALXSB010000149.1 GCA_944391005.1 uncultured Rickettsiales bacterium
ATAAAATATAAATTAAGTGGCTTAATATATAAAAATATATGTTGATTATGGAATTTTTTATATGCAGTTGTGATATTTTTTTTTGATGTTGGACGCAATATGTTTTGCATTGCTATAGTCTAATATAAAATATAATATAAAAACCTGTAAAACAATGTCATTTAGTAAAATTTTTAGTGATAGTCCAATATTGTGAAAATTTTACTAGTATTTTTTTCTTGACTTGATAAAAAAATTGTGATATACTAAATTAGTAATTTACTACTTTACTAATTTACTAAACTGGAGAAAAAATATGGAAAATAAAATAAAAAATTCTATAAATGACAAAAGTAAAGAATTAAAAATTCCGGTAAGTTTAAAACATAAGCCGGTTATTGTTTGCAAGGATTATTCTCATCTTGATGGAAGATATGCGACTTTGCAAAAAGATTCTGATGCAAAAGGTTTATCTCTTGGTTTAGCACAATGGAATGATAGAGGGGAGGTTGATATTTCTGCTAAAGTGTGGAGGTATACCGGCGAGAAATGGTCAAGACAATCAGAAGAATTGCCACTTCATAGGGTTTTAGATTTAGCTATTTTGATAGCGGAGGCAAAAAAATATTTTGCAAATGCCTATAGATTTGAAAAGCTTTATGATGATAAAAATACTGTAATAGACAGAGTTGCGTTGCAAGGAAAGCCATTGACTATTGAGGTATGCACTGATAATGACAAAATTGACGGAGATATTCAATTGTTTAGAAATGTTTTAGTTAGGGATGATGAAATTATCAGTGAAAGATTAAAAAGACTTTCTGAAATTTTAAAGGAGTTAGGCTATTAATAAAAGGGCTAGATTTTTCTAGCCTTTATTAATAAAATGCTATATTTGCTGTTTTAATTGGCAAATATTGATTTTTTCAAAAAATATTGTAATATTTTTTTATAAAAATAATATAATTTTATGCCAAAATTTGAGTATGGAGACAAAGAATTAAACTATTTAAAGTCTAGGGACAAAACTCTAGGCATGGCCATTGATAAAATTGGCTATCTTCCATACAATACTAATGAAAATTTCTTTTCCGTTCTTGTCAATAATATTATAGTTCAACAAATATCTTTAAAAGCGGCTGACGCAATATGGCATAGATTATTAAAACTATTAAATAATGACATAACTCCGGCAAACATCATAAATATTGGCTTTGACAAAATAAAGTCCGTTGGAATTTCGTCAAGAAAGGTTGAATATATAATTGGTGCAGCACAAAAGATTTTATCAAATGAAATAGACATAGATAAATTGCAGACCATGGACGACGATTCAATAGCTAAAGAACTTATAAAAATACGTGGCGTCGGCAATTGGACCGTTGAAATGCTTTTAATTTTTTGTTTTGGCAGAAAAAATATTTTAAGCTACGGCGATTTAACCATAATACGTGGTTTAAAGATGCTATACAATAAAGACAAAATTGATAAAAAACTATTTGAGAAATACAAAAAGTCCTATTCTCCCTATTCTTCAATCGCAAGTTTTTACTTATGGTATATAGCCGAAGGCGAAATGAAGCAAGAAGACCTAGATGATATACATAAAATTATCAATAACAAAAAATTATCCATGCAAAAAACTACAGCAAAATATATAAAATCCTACAACACTAAAATCGGCAAATTATATATATGTTCCGATGACAATTGCATAACAAATATATTATTTGAAACCGATAAAATACCAGAAAATTTAGAAGAAAAAGAAACAAAAATTATAAAACAAACCATAAACGAATTAAACGAATATTTTAATGGCGAACGCAAGAATTTCACTGTTCCATTAAATCAAAATGGCACAGATTTTCAGAAAAAAGTATGGAAAGCCCTGCAAACAATACCCTATGGCAAAACCTGCAGCTATAAAGATATAGCCGAAATTATAGGTTGCCCAAAAGGATGCCGTGCCGTAGGATTAGCAAATGGCAAAAATCCAATACCAATAATAATACCTTGCCACAGAGTCATAAAAAACGACCTAACAATTGGCGGATATTCCGGTGGATTAAACATAAAAAGAAAACTACTTGATATAGAAAATATAAATGTCAAATAGTTTTTGCCCAAATAATTTTTATTTGCATAATAATATTGATTTTCAAAAAGCAAATTAGACAATAGTTCAATAGTTTTCATGTTTTTTCAAACAACTCTTTCTAACCACCCATCAACAGCCACACTTTTAGACACAGCAGAACAAACAGATTTTATAGATACACTTTTAAAATTAAAATACAGAACATTGAAAAATAGAACATAAAAGATGGCTGCCGAACCAGGACTCGAACCTAGATAAACGGAATCAGAATCCGTTGTCCTACCATTAGACGATTCGGCAATACCCTAATTATTAAACTCTTAAAAAATTTTTTCAAGATAATTTTTTAAATTTAATTATTAATTTTAGCTTTTTGAATTTTAATTTCCTTCTTATTTCTTAAAAAGCACAAAGCCGATATGATGCAAGCTTACTTGCAATCACAAACTTGTTGTTCGGCAAAGTGCCAACTGAACTTGCGAAGCAAGTGAAGATGAAGCACAAAGCAGAAACAAACGAAGCTTGCTTCAGTTTGTTAGCCTGTCGGTCTGCGAAGTGCGATGTGAACGAAGTGAACGCTCAAGCACAAAGCCGATATGATACAAACAACTTGCAAAGCAAGGCATTTGCAATCACTAGTGAAAACAAGGTGGGG
>CALXSB010000150.1 GCA_944391005.1 uncultured Rickettsiales bacterium
CCCTTTTAAGGGTAGCAAGTAAACCATTCGTACGGAACAGAACAACATGGGTCTTTAGACCCTACTAGTAGAATAGCCTTATAGGCGTTTATGAAATACCACCAGCTTAGCTGGTGGATTTTTATTATATTTATTTTTTTATTGTTTAGCTCTTTCAACAGCTTCATTCATAATTTTTTTAGCTTCTGTTGAATTTTTAAAACCAGTAATTTTAACCCATTTACCTTTTTCTAAGTCCTTATAATGTTCAAAAAAATGTTTAATTTTATTTAAAAGAATTTCGGGTATATCTTCTAATTCATTAAATCTTGAATATTCTGAATTCATTTTAACAGTTGGCACGGCTAATAATTTTTCATCCATACCTTTTTCATCTTCCATGACTAGAACACCAATAAGTTTTGAAGGTATTACAACACCTGGTTGTAAAGGATATTCTGTAATAACTAATACATCAACCGGATCTCCATCTTCAGATAAGGTATTTGGAACAAAACCATAGTTGCAAGGATAGTGCATTGGAGTTGCAACAAATCTGTCAACAAAAAGTATACCGCTTTTTTTATCCAATTCATATTTAACTGGCAAAGCATTTGCTGGATTTTCTATAAATACGTTAACCTCTTCAGGGGCGTTTTTGCCTATTGATACATTTTCTAATTTCATAATTCTTTTTAAAATTAATTATAGATAAATTAATAACATATAAATTTTTAAATTCAACAACAAAATATAAAGCCATAACAAAGTTTATAATATTTATGTATTATTAAATAATCCATAATTTTATTTATGGATTATTTAACTAATTAATCTCTAAAATTAATATATTGTAGTGGTAAATCTAAATTTAAGTCTTTTATTAGTTGAATTGTTTGTTGAAGGTCATCTCTGCTTTTTCCACTAACTCTTAATTCTTGTCCTTGAATTGATGCTTGAACTTTTATTTTTGAATCTTTTATAGCCTTTGTAATTTTTTTTGCAAACTCTTGCTCTATACCTTCTTTTATTTTAACTATTTGTCTTAAAGAATTACCACTAGCTTTTTCTGGTTCTTTAAAATCTAAAGCACGTGGATCTAGTTTTCTTTTAACAAAACAACCATTTAAAGAATTGTGTATTTGTCCTAATGCATAATCAGTTTCAGCGTTTATTGTCAATTGTTTTTCTTTTTTATCCAAATCAATAGACCACTTAACGTTTTTAAAGTCGTATCTATTGCCTATTTCTCTTTGAACACCATTTATTGCATTTAAAACTTCTTGATAATCTATTTGTGATACTACGTCAAAACTTGGCATATTTTTTTTAATTATTTAACTATTTTTTGTATATTATTTAATGGAAAATATTTTGCAACAGTTATTTAAAATATACTACTATTTTTTAATAGTAGTATATTGGTAGTTCTATAGCCAGTTTTTGTATCTTTTTATATATATGGTTTTTACAAGTTGAACTAATATTATATATAAAGCGACTATTGCAAATAACCATCCATAGTAGTTCCAAGGCAATCCTGTTAGATCTAGGTAATTGCCAAATTTTAAATAGGGCAATACAATGGTTATTAACATTGCAACAGTAGTGGAGAAAAATACATAAACTGATGGGTTGCTTTGCAGAAATGGTATTTTTTCAGTTCTAATTAAGTATATGATTATCGTTTGAGTAATCATACTTCCAACAAACCAGCCAGTTTGAAATAATGAAACATTAAGTGCAATTGCCGGATTGTTCCAACCCAATATATTGAACATTATTAAAAACAATAATATATCACATATTGAACTTGTTGGTCCAACCCACAGCATAAATTTCATTATTGATTTTGCATCCCATTTTCTTTGCACCTTAATGTAGTCATCATCTATATTATCCCAAGGTATAGTCATCTGAGATAAATCATAAAATATATTTAATAGTAAAATTTGCACAGGCAGCATTGGCAAAAATGGCAAAAATGCTGAGGCAAATAGCACACTAAACATATTTCCAAAGTTTGAAGAAATAGTCATTTTAATATATTTTATGATGTTGCAGAAAATTTTTCTGCCTTCAATAACACCATTGACCAATACATTTAAATCTTTCTTCAAAAGAATAATATCAGCCGATTCTTTTGCAATATCAACAGCAGTATCAACTGATATTGCCACATCCGCTTCTTTCATTGCAGGCGCATCATTTATACCATCGCCCATAAAGCCAACGGTGTGTCCGTCATCCTTAAGAACTTTAATTATTCTTAATTTCTGCTGTGGTGATAATTTTGCAAAAATGTCAATTTTTTCAACCTTTACTTTTAGTTCTTCATCTGTTATATCATCAATCTCTGAACCGGTTATAACATCCTTATGGTTTTGAATGCCAACAGCTTTGCAAACATGTTTTGCTATTATTTCGCTATCTCCAGTTAAAACTTTTACTCTAACATTATATTCTTTTAGAGATTGAATAGCTGATTTTGCTGACTGCTTTGGTGGATCTAAAAAGCTTAAATAGCCCATTAAAACCATATCTTTTTCAACATCTTTTGTTATGACTTTTGTCATATCTATATTATTTTTTTGAGCCAAAGCTAAAACTCTCATTCCTTCTTCATTGAGTTTTAATGCTGTTTCTTTAGCTTTTTTCTTCATATCTTCAGTTAACTCAACAACTTCGCCATTATATTCAACCCATTTGCATACCTGCAGCATTTCAGTTAAAGCACCTTTTGTGATAAGTTGAACTTTTCCATTTTTATCTTCTAAAAGAACAGACATTCTTCTTCTCATAAAGTCAAAAGGCAATTCATCTATTTTTTTATACTCAAAATTTAATGAATACAAATTATTTTCCATTGCTTTATCTATAATGGCAATGTCAAGAAGATTTTTTAAACCTGTTTGAAAATTACTGTTCAAATAGGCGTGTCTTAAAACCCTTAAATCTTCCTTTCCATCAATATTCAAATGATATTGAAGAACAACCGTATTTTCTGTCAATGTTCCAGTTTTATCAGAGCAAAGAATATCCATTGCACCAAAATTTTGAATAGAATTTAAATTTTTAACAATTGTTCTTTTGCCTGACATGCCAACTGCACCTTTTGCAAGATTTGCTGATACGATTACCGGCAGCATTTCAGGAGTTAAACCAACAGCAATTGAGATTGCAAACAAGAATGCTTCAAGCCAATTATTTTTAGTATATCCATTTATTAAAAATACTAAAATTACCATTACAATCATAAATCTGATCAAAAACCAGCTAACGCTTGATACACCTTTATCAAAACTTGTTTTTGCTTTAGATTTTACAATAAGTTTTGCCATTGAACCAAAATATGTATTTGTTCCAATATTTACAACAATAGCAGTTCCCGTTCCGCTGACAACATTGGTTCCCATAAAGCATAAGTTGTCCAACTCAAGCGGAGATTTAGGAGTATTCTTTGTTTTTTCTTTACTTAAACTTGCGAATTTTTCTATAGGTTCAGATTCGCCCGTTAGAGAAGACTGAGAAATAAACAAATCTTTTGCCTCTAATATTTTTAAATCAGCAGGTATAATATCTCCGGCAGACAAAAATATAATATCACCTTTTACAATCTCTGCAATAGGTATTTCTTTTTTTCTGCCATCTCTTAAAACAGTTGCTGTTGTGCTAATCATTGATTTTAGCTTTTCACTTGCATTATTTGATTTTTCTTCCTGAATAAATTTAATTATTCCGCTTAGAAATACTAAAAATAATATAGTAAAAGCAGCCGTCATATCTTTAGTTATAAAAGATATGATTGCCAATATTATTAAAACTATACTAAAAGGATTAAAAAACGAATCAAAAAGCCCTTTATACCAATGATGGACTTCACCATGGTTGACTTCATTGAAACCATTTTCATCCTGCCAATCTTCAGCATATTCTGTTGAAAGACCTTTTTTAATATCACTTTTTAATTCTTTTAATATTTCTGATTGATTTAACTTGGAATAAGTTATTAGTTCGTTCTTGATATTTTGTTCAAAAACATTTTTTTGAATTTTTTTGATCATATTTTACCTCTTAAAATTTTATATTATATTATCCCATATTTTTATAAGATTATTAATAAAGTAATACGTGGTATAAATAAGAATTTATTTAATACCTTCAGTATTATACAAGGCGAAAAATTAAAAATCTAGTTAAATTTAAAAAAAATTGACATATGTATACAAAATATAATATAATTAATATTATTAAATTTAATTTTTTTCTTGACAAAATTTTATTTTATTATATTTATTAGTGATAAGCTGTTTCCAAGAAATTATAAAATTATTAATTTAAATTGAGAAGAAAGAAATGTTTGCAATAGTTGAAACTGGTGGTAATCAATATAGAGTTGCTCCAGGTAATAAAATAAATGTTGAAAAAATTGAGGGTGATGACGGTTCAAAAATTACTCTAGAAAATGTTTTACTTGTTCAAAATGATGATGGAACTACTTTAATTGGAAAGCCATTATTAGATAATGTTAAAGTTGAAGCCGAAATAGTAAAAACTTTTAAGGACGAAAAGGTTATAGACTTTGTTAAGAGAAGAAGAAAAAATTCTAGAAGAAAAAATGGTCATAGACAACTCAAAACAGAGCTAAAAATTTTAGACATAAAAATTAGTTAATAAAATATTGGAGTAAAAAATGGCACATAAAAAAGGTGGTGGCGCTACCAGTCAAAAAAAAGACTCAGCCGGAAGAAGATTAGGATTAAAGAAGAATGGCGAACAATTAGTTAAAGCAGGAAATATAATCTGCAGACAAAGAGGAACTAAATGGCATCCAGGTGAAAATGTTGGTCTTGGTAGAGATCATACAATTTTTGCAAAAGTTGCTGGTATAGTTAAGTTCGCAAAAAAAGGAAGAAACGAAAAAGTTTATATAAGCGTTATTGAAATTCCAGAAAATGCTTAATTTTATTTAGAAATAGTCTATAGGACTATTTTTATATTAAAAAATAATTCACAATAAAATGTGAATTATTTTTTATTATTTATGAATTTATAGATAAATATCTATTTTCTTCCATATATGTCTTCGTATCTAATTATGTCATCTTCACCTAGATAATCACCATTTTGAACTTCAATGAAAACAACTGGTTTATCTGTAAAATTTGACATTCTATGTTTTTCGTGCACCGGTATATATATAACACCATCTTTTGCTAATTTTATTTGTTTTTCACCAAGAGTAGCTGTCCCCTCTCCATCAACAACAACCCAATGTTCTGATCTATGATTGTGGGATTGTAATGATAGTTGAGAATTTGGATTTACAACTATTCTCTTTACTTGATAAGTATCACCTCTTAATATGGTTTGATATGTTCCCCAAGGTCTTTTTACTATTTCTTCCATGATTTATTTATTTAATAATTAACCCTGGAACAAATATTAGTTTAATAAATAAAAATATCAAGAATAATTGTTGACTTGCTGCTAAAATTTGAATATAATATTGTGATGAGATAAAGATAATAACTATATAAATATGATAAAGAATTATGATTATTTGTTGTATGTCAATGATAGTTTTGTAAAAGCAAAGCTTAATAATTCTGGCACTAATATTGACAATTTTTTGGCTAGAGAAAATTTTAATATAAATATTACTTTTAAAAATTTTAAAGATTTTTTATTTTATATAGAAAAAAAAGGAAAAAGTCTTAATATTGATTTTTTTAATAAATTAATGTCCAAAGCCATTAGTCATAATAATAAATTTAAACTATTAATTACTTCTGATATTATAGCTTCATTTTTAAGTATAACTAATAAATTATATAACAATAAAATAGTAATTAATCCTACAAATTTATCAAATTTAATAGGAGCTATAAATGATAATTTTAGCAGTAAAAGTCTTGATGAAAAAAAATATAATAAAGACGCCATTAGACCACAAGATATTTCAAATATTTTAAATGAAATTGGAAAAGCACAATATTCAACAAATGGATTAAAATTTAAAGAAATTGAGGAATCTATAAAAGATAAAATTAAATATTTTAAGATTACTAATATTGCAAATGCCCTAAATGGTTTTCGTAATATAAAATACCAGCCAAATAATGAAACTATAAAAAAGATGTGTTCTGCATTTGTTGATCTTATTAATGAAACATTTGAAGAAATTAAAGAAAATAAAATTAAAAAAAATGAAATAAAATATTTAATAATAGGAATTTGCAATACATTAAATTCTTTGGCTGAATTTGGATTTAGACTAAATGACCTATCAACAATTTATACAATATTATACAAAAATATTAATTACATGAATATACAAGATATTGTTATGCTATTAGGCGTATTTAAAAAATTTGGTCTAGATATTAATAATGAATCTTTAAAATTTAATTTTGAAGGTAAAAACATAAACATTGCTGTTGAAATGTTTAAGGAAATCATGACAAAAGACATTAATGATTTTAAAAATGTTGAAATATGTAAATTAATAAATGCATTAGGTTGTATGAAAGCGAAAGCAGAAAAAAGACCTGGGACTATTTCGTTTTTTATAAAATTAACTAATGAGTTTATTAATAATATAAGTGATCAAAGTAAAGAAAATGCAGAATTTGTTTCAAATATATTAAATGGCCTATCACAAGTTGGTTATAAAATTTCTAATGAAAATCAATATAGTGAAAAATTGAATATTAAAAAGTTTATATATTTTATTAATAACAATATTGACTCGTTTAGCAATATAGATTTATCAAATATGCTTAATGGATTATCGGGCATTGGATGGAAAAATAATGAAAGTATAAATTTGGATGGTGATAAAATAAAAAATGCTATAATTAATAAACTTGAATCGTTTGAAATACATCATATTGGACTTATATTAAATGCCTTACGTCAAATAGAATTTTCAAATAACTTTTTTATAGATAAAAATACTCAAAAAAATTATGAAAATACTGACTTCAAGCAAAAAGATATTAATAAAATTGTTGATTCATTATTAAAAAAGCTTGATAGTAATACATTTAATAACACTTCTTTATCTCTTGCACTAAATGGTTTAAGTTATTTTTGCTATAGAAATAATACTAATAATAAAGAAAGAATTAAAAAGTTGATTGAGACTTTTATTAAAAATATTAATAATAATGAAGAGTGTTATATAAGCTTATCTATTTTTATTGAGTCAATTGGAAAAATTGGCGTATCTTGCGATGAAATAAATAAAGATTTACAAGATTCTCTTATTGAACATGTATTAAAAAATATTGATAATTTTAATTTTATTGAATCTTTGAACGTTTTTGATGGTTTGACCAAAATATTCCTATATGATAAAGAACATTTGCAAAATAATTATAATATTTTAGAAAAAATTTTGAATAAAATTCTTGTTAATATTGATAAAAATATTGAGAAATTTAGTGATAATTCTACATATAATATATTATCAAGAAATTTATATTATTTATATGAAATAAACAAAAAGAATAATTTAAAAATTGGTGATAATATAAAAAATTATATTAGAACTCATAAAAATACTAAGGATAACTATAAAGAAAGTTCTTTTGAAAGAGTTGTTGACAATATTTTAACACATGGATCAAATAATGAAACTGGAGAATTAAAATTTATTAAAGAATGTAAAGTTTCTATTCCGTTTTTTGGCGGAAAGTTTGGTGTATTCACTGATTTTTTTATTGAAAATAATGGAGAAAAATATATTGTTGAACTTGATGGCGATACGCATTATGATACTGAAACCGGTGTCTATTTTCCTGCGACGATTATAAGAAATCAAATAATTGAGCATATGATTGGTTTAGATATAAAAAATAAATATAATTTTGTTAAAATTTTATCAAAGGAGTTTAATGAAAATTTGAAAATTTCTTCAAATGAAAAAGACTATTCCTATAGATTGAATAGATTTTTAGAATATATTGATTCAAAAAAAACTAATAATATACAAAATAAAAATTCATTTTCTAATTATGAAAAAATCAACAGATCTCAACATCATTCTGCTGTATTGAGAAAGGATAATAATTTTGAGAATTTGTTTGAAAATTTAGAAAATTTATTTGAAAATACAACACAGAAAAATACAACACAAGAAAATTGTCATCAAAATATTGTAAAAAATAAAAAAAGTAAATTAAAAGATTCTAAGTCTAAATATGGTAGAACATATTAAATATGGTAAAATATATAAATAGTATAGATTATTATTAATATATACTATTTTATGCAAGCATCAAAAAAGTGTTGTATTATTAAATTTTTAATATATTTTTATTTGTATAAATAATATATTTTTTAATTATGATAAAATATTCTGATAATCCGTTATTAAAGTTGAAAGAAATAAGCCCGTTGTTTTACGGACTATATAGCCTTTCTGTTATTATAACATATATAGGCCTTATAGTAATTAGTTGGTATTTTATAAATTTAGCCTATACGATAAATACTCCATCCTATGATATTTTGTGTTTTGGATGTAATTTATTTTCGCATATGTTTAATGTGGCCTTATTAGGTATATGGTTATTTTTTCTGTATTTTTATATATTAAATGAAATAAGATTTAGATTTGCTCAATATACTGGAAAAATAACAGAAAAATATATACAAAGAGTAAATATATTATATATATTGTTATCTGTTTTATTCTCTGCTATTACATTATTATATACTTTATAAAGGATAAATTATGACAAACGAAGATAAAAATTCAATCTCATTATCAAGACATGGTATATCTGGTCTTGTATTAATTCCATTATTGGCATGGTTTTTGATATCATTCTTTTATATAATATCAGATCCAACAGGATACTTGCCTGTATTTTTTTATTCTCCAGTAAATGCTATATTTGGAATGTTTTTTGTTGTGATAGTTTTATATCATTTAGATTTTGATGTAAAATATGTGATTGAACATACAAATATTAATCAAAATGCAAAAAATTTATTAATGTTGTTTTTTGATTTTTTATCAATAATTGTAGCTGTATCAGCTGTTCTTTCAATTTTACAATTACATTTTATGGGTATTTTCATTGCGTAAAGATATAAATAGCTTTGGTGAAAAATATTATAAACAGCTCTCTTATATTAGAGAGCTTTATGCAAATGAAGATAAAATACTAAAAAATATAAGATCAGAATGTTTGTTTAATAATAGACCAATATCTATAAATCCAGAAGAGGGCAAATTATTGCAACTGTTAATTAAATTATGCAATGTAAAAACTATAATTGAAGTCGGCATGCTATATGGATATTCAACAACATGGATGGTTAGATCGTTGCCGGATGATGGAAAAATTTATACAATAGACAGAGAAGAATATAATGCTAAATTAGCGAGAGAAAATTTTAATAAGTTAGAAAATAATCTTGGGGATAAAATAGAAATATTGATTGGCGATGCACAAATTAAATTAAATGAATTAATTTCCAAGAATATAAAGTGTGATATGATTTTTATTGATGCTGATAAAGTAAACTATCTTAATTATCTTGAATTATCAGATAAATTAGTAAAGAAGGGTGGTATAATTGTTGCTGATAACACATTTTTATCTGGTGCTGTTTATCTTGATTATTTGCCCGAAAGAGTTAGAATTACGGCACAAAATAACATGAGAAAATTTAACAGATGCTTAGCAAATGAAGAAAAATATAAATCTATAATGTTAAATACTGAGGAAGGGTTAAATATAGCTATAAAATTATTTTAATTCTTCAATTATTTTTTTAAAATCATTTCCTCTCTCTTCAAAATTTTTATACATATCATAACTAGCGGAAGCCGGAGATAATATTATCACGGAATTATTATCATGCTTAGCTCTACCATATAAATTTTTAACGCATTCCTCCAAAGTTGTGCATATTAAGAAGTTATTAAAGCTATGTTGTTTTAAGATTTCTGCTATTCTAGTGCCGGTTTTTCCTAAAAGAGTTAAAAATTTTATATTTGTATTTTGAATAACATAATTTACAAGATCTTCATAATTCTGCTGTCTATCAAACCCGCCCAATATTCCATATATATTTTTATAGTTAAAGGTTTTATAGCAAGCAATAGCAGCCTCAGGTATTGTTGAAATACTGTCGTTTACAAACAATATGCCATTGCGATTTATTGTCTCAAGCCTATGCTCTATTGGCTCAAACTCATCAAAATATTCTTGTTTAATATCAAAAATATCAATATTTAAAGTATCTAAAGCAGTTAAAGCACCACATATATTTTCATAGTTATGTTCACCCAATAGTTTCATATTTTTGCTTGAAAATAATTTTTCATTATTGCTATAAAAAAAGCCATCAGCATAGTGAATTTTATCTCTTGTTCCAAATAAAGTTTTATCATTTATATCTTTTGTATATTCTAATACTTTTTCATCATTGCCATTCACAATTTTATATTCAGAATGTTCTAATAAATGGCATTTGTCTCTATAATAATTTTCATGTGTTAAATGCCAATTAATATGTTCAGGAAATAAATTTAACAGAACGCCAACTGTAGGAAATGATAAAAGATCGCTAGCCTGATAACTTGAAATTTCTAGAATAACAAAATCGCATTTTTTTGCTTCATCTATCAACTCAATCGTGGGAATACCCATATTCCCAGCCAGTAAAACATTGTATCCCATTTTTTTTAAAATATAATAGCAAAAAGTTGCCGTTGTAGTTTTGCCTTTTGTTCCAGTTATAGCAATTGTTTTAACTTTTTCATTTTCCAATTCGCCAAAAAATAATGTTTTTTCCGTTATAAAAGTTATATTAAAATTTTCTTTTGCAAATACTATTTCTTCCTTATAAATACTGACACCAGGAGACCTAATAACTACATCAATATTTTTTATTTGATTAATCATGCATACATCCACGCCATCATTAGGAGGGCAATTTTTTTCATCTATAACCACTATCTTTTTACCGGGGAATTTTTCGCTTAGAACCTTTAAAATAGCTTTTCCTTCAATTCCAAATCCCCAAATAGCAATTCTCTTATCTTTTAAGTCTTTAATTTTCATCTTTAACTCTTCTAATAATTTTTAATTTATTTCCATCAAACTCAGCTTCAATAACTTCACAATTAGCAATTTTTGAATCATCTTCAAAATTCAGCATTCTCAACAATTCCCTTAATATTGCACCATGGGACGAAATGCCAATAATATCAGATTTTTCGCTTTTACAAATATTTACTATGGCATTGAAAATTCTATTTCTAGCTTCTCTTTTTGTTTCACATTTTAAAGGTCTCCAATCAAGCAGTGCATCACGTTCTTCAATATATTTCGCATATTTTTCAGCCCCAATCTTTTCTTTTATTTCTTTTCTATTTAGGCCAATTACACTATCATCATATATTGAATATTCCTGCAAGTCATCAACTATTTTTATATCAACACCAATTGTATCTGACAGTATTTGTGCCGTCTGCAGTGCTCTTTTCAAAGGACTTGTATAAATAATTTGTATATTTTTATCTTTTAAATTCTCAGCATTTTTTTTTGCTTGCTCAACGCCTAAATCATTAAGCCAAACATTATGAACATTCTCACTATACTTTTCTTCCTTATTTTTATTCCAATCAGTTTCACCGTGTCTAAATAAATATAGTTTTTTCATACGGCTGCCTCATTATCTATAATACAAAATACCACTATCTTTTGCTTCCTTAATCGGACCGTCAAACTCTTTTACGCCATCTTTAATAAACACTAATCTTTTAGTATATTCCGCCACATCTGGTTCATGTGTAACCATAACTATAGTAATTTCTCTATCATCATTAAGTGATTGAAACAATCTCATAATCTCATCACTTGTCTTACTATCAAGATTTCCAGTAGGTTCGTCTGCAAATACAACACTTGGATTATTAATCAAAGCTCTGGCAATAGCAACCCTCTGCTGCATACCGCCGGATAGCTGATTCGGATAATGATATTCATATCCCGCAAGATTTACTGACTTCAACATCTCAAACCCGCGTTCTTTTCTTTCTCCATATGAAACATCAGCATAAATCAATGGAAGAGTTACATTATCAAGAATAGTCCTCCTCATAAGAAGATTAAACCCTTGAAAAACAAAGCCTATTTGATTTCTCCTAATTTCTGCCAGCTTGTTCATATCAAGCTTAGCCACATTTTCGCCATTTAAAAAATAATCACCTGTAGTTGGTTGATCCAAACATCCTAAAATATTCATAAATGTAGACTTTCCAGAACCGGACGGACCCATGATTGATACAAATTCACCATTATTAACTTCAAGATCAATACCCTTTAAGACCTTTTGCACTAAGCCGCCGCTCAGAACATAATCCTTATAAATATTTCTCAAATCAAGTAGAGACATAAAAAAAGCTTATTTAACTAAAGAAATAATAAAAATATTATATAAAAATATCAACTGTTTTATTTTTTGTATTTAAAAACAGCCAATTATTCTTTAATTGACTGTTTTTTTGCTATAAACCTTAAAATTAATTATTCTGCTTTTTCTTCAGATTTTTCTTCAGCTGTTGCAGCTTCTTCAGGCTTGTTTTCTGCCTTATTTTCTTCTTTAACAGCTTTTTGTTTTGGAGTAAATACTGGTTTGTATTTTTCTGCTCCCTTTACGCCTAATTTAATCATAAGAATAGCAGCTCTTTCAGTTGGTTGTGCACCTACACTTAACCAATATTCTGCTCTATCTTTTTTTAATACAACTTTTTCTTTATTGTCATCATCCAATAAAGGATTGTATGTTCCTATTTTTTCTAAAAATTTACTGTCTCTTCTATTTCTAGAATCAGAAACAACTATATGATAAAATGGAACTTTATTTCTTCCAAATCTTGCTAATCTAATTTTTACAGCCATTTTTAAATTTATTTATTAATAATATCTTTAACAAGAGGGTGTTAAGAGAATATCAAATAAAATAGTATATTTGATATTTTATTTTTCAAGAAAAATTTATAATTTTAAATAAAATAAATTAATTGTTTTTAAAAAATAAAATAGTAAACTTATAAACTGGTTTATTAAATCAATTAATTTTATGGAAGAAAAAAAGATATATAACGATGGTGAGTTTGTTTTAATCACGGGGCCAATGTTTGCTGGCAAAAGTAAAACTTTGATAGATCTATTCTATGAAGATAAAAATATTGAAGCTTTTAGCCCTAATATAGATACAAGAACGCAAGAAATTGTTTCTAGGGATTATAAAGATAAAAGTATACGTTGTAAAAAAATTTCAAGTCCTTTAGAAATTATAAATTCAAAAGCAAATATTGTAGTTATTGATGAATTTCAGTTTCTTGGTCCTGTTGAACTATTGGTTGATGCAGTCAATGAACTAAAGAAGCAGAGAAAAACAATTATTATGGCCGGTTTAGATTTGCTAGCAAATGGTGCCGAATGGAAGAACTATACTGTATTAAAGGAATTATGTGATAAAGAAGTAAAATTGACCGCAAAATGTTCTTGTTGTGGAAAACCCGCAAAATTTACAAAAATGATAAGTGGAGATAACAAAAAATCTGTTCAAATAGAATCTGATGAAATAAAATATGAGCCACGTTGTAAAGAACATTTTATTTAATAATAATTTATAATATGATACTAGAAGTTTGCATTGAAAATGGGACGAGAATAGACGAATTAATAAAGAAAGGAGCACAGAGAATTGAACTTTGTGATAATTTAGCTGTCGGCGGAACTACTGTAAGCTATGGAGTAGCAAAGAACGTAATAGATAGATGCAATGCTAATAATATAAAAGTAATGTCTATGATACGTCCACGAGGTGGTAATTTTGTTTATGATGACAATGAAATTTTTTCAATGTTGCATGATATAAAAATTTTAAAAAAACTAGGAACTCATGGAGTTGTTTTTGGGTGTTTAAAAGGTGATAATACTCTTGATGAGAAAAATAACGTGAAGTTGATAGAAGCTAGTGAAGGAGTGGATATAACTTTTCATATGGCGTTTGATAATATAAAAGAAAATGACAAGCTTAAATCAATAGATTGGTTATATAAAAATGGCGTAAAAAGAATATTAACCCATGGAAATTCAACATCAAATGATATAATTGAGAATTTGCAAACACTAAAAAATTATATAAACTATTCAAATGGCAGAATTATAATTTTACCAGGTGGCGGAGTAAATAAAGATAATTACAAAGATATTGCTAAATTTTTAAATGTAAATGAATTGCATGGAACAAAAATTATGTAGTATAAAAAATCCGCCATTTTTGACGGATTTTTTAAAAGATTTTTTATTTTGTTTCGTCAGTAAAAGTTCTTTTTCCAAGTTCTTCATCTAAAAGTATAAGACTAGCTTTTGAATCGCCTATCATTTTTAATTTATTTAAAATTGTAGTTGCGTTATTTTCTTCTTCAACTTGCTCGTCTAAATACCATTTTAAGAAACCCAATGAAGTATAGTCATTTTCCTTTTGAGCTGTTTCATACAAAGCATAAATAGCTTTTGTTGTTTCTTGCTCTCTAGCTAAAATGTCTTCAAATACATCTAAAGGACTTTTCCATTCAGATTGTGGTTTTTCTATCTTGTCTATAATTACTCTTCCTTGTCTTTCAATAACATAATTATAGAATTTTATGCCATGAGTTTGTTCTTCTTGGTACTGAACAAAATTCCATTGTGCAAAACCAGGCAAATCATTTTCTTCAAACCAACTTGCTATTGATAAGTATAAAAAAGCATTATCAAACTCATTCTTAATCTGAACGTTTATAGCGTCCTGCATTTTTTGTGAAATTTTCATTTTTTCTCCTTATTTTTAAAATTAATTAATTATTAATTTATAATTTAATTTAATATAAAAATAAGTCAACATTATTTATATTCGTTTTTATAAAGTCCGTGAATATTACAATATTCTCTAACCGTAAAGTGATCTGCATCAATTTTTTCAAAAAATGCTTCTGGTTTATCTCCTGGTTTTAAGAATTTTCTATAGGTTCTATCATCCGTAATAATCTCAATCCATTCAATATAATGGACATCAATCATAGGATGTGGTTGAGAACCAACTTTAACTAGATATCCATCTCCCTGCTTTTCAACTACAGGAACATGTTTTTCTAATGCACCATCTGTTGACTCTTCTAATTGTAAAACCATTGGCTGTCCACAGCATACTAAAGTTCCGCCAGCTGCATGTTCAACCTCAACAATATTACCGCAAACACTACATTTATAGATTTCTAATTTATTAGTCATAAGAGTTCCTTATATTATTAAACCATTAGTTGCAAATATAATTATTATTATTTTTAAAATCAAGAACAGTTTAACAAATATTTTAATTTTTGATTTAAGTAGTTAATTCTTGACAAAATAAAATATAAGTAATCTATTATATAATATAAATGATTTGATATTATATATGTTTTTATTGTTTAACTCATTATTATTAGGTTTTTTAACGTCAATAACTCCATGTGTTCTTACAGCGAATGTTGCAGTTTTAAGCTATACCACAAAAAAGTCTAATAGTTCAAAAAATATATTGTTATCAAGCTTTGTATATATGCTTGGTCGGACATTTGTTTATACTATAATAAGTTTAATTTTGTCATTTTTTGTTGAGAAAGTTGAAACTATTTCATTATTTTTACAAAATAGATTAAATATAATTTTAGGTGTAATATTAATTATTATTGGTTTAGCATTGTTGGATATTATAAATCTTGAATTTTTACATTTTTCATTTGCAGAAAAAGTTAGGGAAAGAGCTAAGAATTCAAAATATTTTAGCAGTTTTATTCTTGGATTACTATTTGCCGGCATGTTTTGTCCAATAACTGTAAGTCTATTCATAAGTAATTTTTTGCAAAATCCAACAAGTATTTTATCATTTTTAATATACGGTTTAATGACAGGATTACCAACATTATTATTGGGAATAATTGTAGTTTTTAGCAGTAAAAAAATTAATAAAATATATAAAGCTATTGAAGTTTTTGAAAAATATTCATCAAAAATAACTGGAACTATATTTTTACTAATGGGAATATTATTAACATTTAAACTTTTCTAATATGCTTTTAGAGTTTTTAAACAAGGCAATAAAATTAATATTTCCTCCAAAATGTGTTCTATGTGGAAAAATAATAGAAAATGATGATACATTATGCCCTGATTGTTGGAAGAAAATAAAGTTTATAGAAAAGCCATATTGCGATAAATGTTCAACTCCATTTGAATTTGAAATTTCTAGTAATGATAATTGTTTGTCGTGTATAAAAAATAAGCCGTTATATATAAAAGCTAGAAGTGCAATAATATATGATAATGAAATTGCAAAGTTAATATTTAATTTTAAATTTCATGACAAAACATATCTTAAGAGATTTATGGGAAAATGCATGTTTAAAGCAAGTATTGATATTATTGATAATATTGATATTTTAATACCAATTCCACTCCATAAGAAGAGATTGATCTATAGAAAATATAATCAATCATTATTGCTTGCAAATGAAATTGGCAAACTAGCAAATAAAGAAGTAATTTATGATTTTCTATATAAAACAAAACATACAGTTCCTCAAGCAACTTTAAAGCAAAGCGACAGAATAAGCAATTTAAAAAATAAATTTGCCATTAAAAGCAAATATTTAGAAAATTTAGAAAAATATAAAAATCTAAATTTTGCAATTATTGATGATGTTATGACAACAGGATCGACAATTAATGAATGCACAAAAGTATTAAATGAAGTTGGCATAAATAATGTTTATGCTATAACTTTTGCAAAAACAGTTTTGTAGGTTAATTATTAATTTTTGTTAATATCTTTAAAGAAGTCCAAAAATTTATTTAATGCTATTGTCCTATGACTAATTTTAACCTTTTCATCTGGCATTTCCGCAAATGTTTTATCATATCCATTAGGCACAAATACTGGATCAAAACCAAATCCACCATCTCCTTTTCCAGGGAATAAAAACTGCCCGTTAATTCTGCCCTCAAAAGTTTTTATAATTGTTTGATTATCTTTATTAACAAAAATAAAAGCTAGACTTGTTATAAAATGTGCTGATTTATCATTGGGATTTATACATTCATTTATAACTTTAAATGCATTTTCATTACCACCAACAGCTTTTATAAATCTTGCAGAACATAGTCCAGGAAAATCATTCATTGTATCTACACAAAATCCAGAATCATCAGCTATAGTTGGCAAGCCAGTTTTTTCAAAAGCATATTTTGCTTTTATAATAGAATTTTCAACAAAAGTTTTTCCATCTTCTATTGGTTCTCCAAGTCCTAAATCTTTTAAAGTTCTAACTTGCACATTAAATTGCTGCAAAAGTTTTTCAACTTCTTTTACTTTTCCAATATTATTTGATGCTAAAATTAATTCTTTCATATTTTTTAAATTATTTTTCTAGATATTAGAATTATAAAATTTTAAAAAAAATATCAACATAAAAATTGATTTAAAAATATTTTATAGTAAGTTATAGCTATAATTAATATATTTTTTCCAAAATGAAAAAGTTAACAATATTTTTAATGTTTATATTTTTATTTTCTTGTCAATCAATGATTAAAAGTGGACATATTAGACAAAAGCGACAAGAATCAGATTTAATGCTTGTTAATGCAAATGGTTTTTTGTATGATTATAGAGAAAATAGAAAAGTTGATATAAAATATTATATATCAATAAAATTTAAAGATATAAATAAAGTAATTGGCAATTATATAATAGTATCTTTTCAAGATCCAGAGAAACCGGACAAGTTTTATTCCCAAACATTGCCAATAACAAAAGATGATAACATCATGTATATAGAGTCCAATAAGATGTATGGATTTAAAAATATGGGGGCATATTTAACAAAGGTTGAATTAGTAAACAATAATGGTGGAGATGTTGTTCTAGACTCTATTGAACAATATAATAGAGTTGAATATATACCCTATGGTTATAAAAATAAAATGTAATAGCTAAAGTTAATAATATTTAATAGTTTATAATATCTTCCCAGCTATTAAATAGATTAAAGCAGTAATGTCCGCAATCAAGGTGTAGGCAGCTATTGTTCTCCCAAGCTCGTTTTTGATTCCTATAGGGCACTATTATGTCTTTATTGCCAATGATTACTTTATCAAAATTACACTGAAAAATATTGTTGTCATAAAAATTTTTTATAAATTTTAATTCAATTAATTGAGATTTAAAGCTTCTATTCGGTGTCTTAAAGTCTTTATAGCCCATATTTTTGAAAAACATTTCTATGGTTTTAACATTTAAATTATTTAGGGTTGCTTCAAAAATTTTTATTGGAATTCCAAATTTATCATCTACAATTTTTAATGTTCCATTTACAGCTATTTTTTTCTTTATATTATTTATTTTGTCAAACAGCAAAGTTGACATAATAACACCCATAGACCAGCCTATTATATAAACATTATCATAATCAGATATTTCTTTAACTAGCTCAGCATCAATTTCGGAATCTTCATAATCATATAGAACAACAAAATCAAAATTTCTATAGTCCAAAATAACTGATTTTTCATCCATGCCCCATCCGCTAAAAAATACAATGAGGTTTAAATTGTCTTTTTTATTCAACCATGAAAACTTCATATTATATATCAAACTTTTTAAATAATTCAATCAACTCTTCAATTTTAGTATTTTTATCCTCTTCATTATTAAAAGATTGTAATACACAATTTTTCAAGTGATCTTCCAGTATTTTGCCTTCTAAAGATTTAATGGCGGACCTAACAGCTTTTAGCTGAAATAGAATGTCTATGCAACTTTTATCATTTTCAATCATTTTTTTAATGCCCTCAAGCTGTCCAATTACCTTATTTATTCGCGGCAATTCTTTTGAGTGGTCAGCATATTTTTTTACTTGCAATATAAAACCTTATATTAAACCAATATAATATATCTTAAAAACTTCATAAATAAAATCAAGAAATTTAAAAGCCTGAATTATCAGGCTAAAAATTTTTAAATTATTTTTTATTCTTTTTACCGCAGGTGCATTTTTTAGGAGATTTTTTATCTTTGCATCCACATTTGCAATCTTCACTACACTTTTCTTCTTTTTTAGTGGAGCATTCGCCGCCACAGGTGCATTCTTTCCCTTCTTGACAGCCGCACTTACAGTCTGGACCGCAATTGCATTTAGATTTTTTATTATCTTGGCAACCGCATTGACAATCATCGCCACATCCGCAAGTGCACTCCTTGCCATCTTGACATCCACATGTGCAATTTTCATCACAACCACAAGTGCATTCTTTTCCATCTTTGCATCCACAATCGCAATCATCATTACAGCTGCATGTGCATTCTTTTCCTTCCTGACATCCGCATTTGCAATCAGGACCACAGTTGCAAGTTGTTTTTTTATTTTGTTTCATATTAATACCATTTTTTTATTAAATACCTATACCCCCTTAGAGTATATAACTATTTTTTTAATAATCAAGTAAAATTATATTAATAAATTATATATTTTATTTGAATTTAATATCATCTTTTTTATTTTGAGTGAATTTTTACCAATTTGTTAACTACGGCTAATTCAAATATATTATAAGAATATATAAAATCGCACCTTGAATTAGAAGGTGCGATAAAGTTTAGTAATATATGTAAGGTAAAGTACTATTATTATTTTTTATTAGATTTTTTCTCTTTTTCCTTTTTATATTCTTCTTTCATTTTTTTAGCTTGTGCAACTTGTTCTTTAGTAAAAGTTTTTATAGATGCATACATTTGTTTAATATCAGGAAATAAATATTTTAATGCACCTTTTTGTGATTTATCCTGTTCATATCTTTCTGGATTGTTAACAACAACTCTTGTATTTGTGATTAAATCATGAAGCACTAATTTCGCCTTTGTAAAAAATATTAGGTCATACCAGCTTAAAAATAATATTATATATATTAAAAATGTATTTTTGTCTACAAAGTTTTCAACACCATAATCTGATAAAAATTTAAAGAACATTATAACTGATGTTAATATCCATGGCAATACTGTTAAAATACCTCTAGAAATTATTTGAATAGCATTCATTTTATTTCCATTTTTTGATATAACATGAATACCTAATATTTTTTGTCCTATAGTTGATGACCATTTTGTTGAAAAAAATATAATATTGTATAGCATTGATATTATAAATGATCCAATAGCAAAGATTACTAATTTTTTAAATAAATTAGAATTTAAAAAATAATTCAACTCAACAATTGTAAATGTATTTGGGTCAAATTTGCCATATAATAAATTATATTTGTTTGCAAATTGAATTGCGGCCTGTTTTAGCCAAGTATTCATTGATATAAACATATATATAAATCTTAATATATAAACGCAAAATGCATCTATCATAAAAGCAAAAAATCTATTTGTTATTGGTGCTGCCACCATTATTTGATTATCATTCTTCATATAATAAATAAAAATTATCCTGGTTTTAGGATAAAGTAAATTTTGTTAAAATCAATAAATATTTAAATAGTTTTTAGTAATATTTAAATATTGTGTGTGTATATGTTTATTAAATGATGAATGCCGTAAAATGATATATATAAATAATTATATTATGGAAAAAATTAAGTATGAAATTTAAAAAAGTTGACTTTAATTTTTTAATTTATAGTGTTAATATTATGTGGTTTTATTATAAATAGAAAAAATATGAACAATGTAGTTGAAATATCAAATTTAACACATACCTATGGTAGCGGAAGAAATATGGTCAAAGCCATTAATGGTCTTGACTTAGTAATTAAACAAGGTGAAAGTGTAGCTTTTATAGGTCCAGATGGTGTCGGAAAATCAACATTGTTGGATATAATATCCGGTATTAAAAAAATTCAAGGAGATGCAAAAGTATTTATATTAGGCGGCGATATTAGAAGTTCTAAACATAGAAATGATATATCTCCAGACATAGCTTATATGCCTCAAGGACTTGGAAAAAATCTATATGGTGATTTATCAGTTTATGAGAACATAAAGTTTTTTGCAAATTTATTTTCAATGGATGAGAAAGAGTCTGAAAGTTTAATGACTGAGGTTATGAAAAAAACTGATCTATTGAAATTTAAGGATAGACCTGCAAAAAATTTGTCCGGTGGTATGAAACAAAAACTCGGTTTATGTTGTGCATTGGTTCATAGACCTAAGATACTTATTCTTGATGAGCCTACAACAGGTGTGGATCCACTTTCAAGACAAAACTTCTGGGAATTAATATTTAATATTAAGAAGCAAGAAGAAGACATGACACTTATTGTTGCTACAGCTTATATGGAAGAAGCGAAAGCTTTTGACAGAATAATTATGATGGATGAGGGAAGAATTATTGCTGATGGCAATATGAAAGATATTCTAATGGAGACTAAAAAGGATACACTTGAAGCAGCATTTATAGAAATGCTACCTTTAGATAAGCGTGGAGGACATAAAGATTTTGTTATAAAACCTCTTGATTTATCAACTAGACAGACCGTAATTGAAGCTGTAGGTTTGACTAAAAGGTTTGGAAATTTTGTGGCTGTAGACCATATAAATTTTAATATTAAGCAGGGTGAAATATATGCCTTTTTAGGTCCCAATGGATGTGGCAAGACAACAACAATGAAAATGATAACTGGATTATTGCCGTCTACTGAGGGTGTGCACAAAATATTTGGCAGGGAGCCAACAGAAGATATAATGCAGGTTAAAAAAGATTTAGGCTATATGTCTCAAAGTTTTTCTTTATATGGCGAATTAAGCGTTATGGAAAACTTGAAGCTGCATGCTACAATATTTGACTTGTCAAATCAAGAAGCACATCATAGAATAAATTATGTTATAGATAAATTTAGGCTAAATGATATTCTTAGAGAAAAAACTTCAAGTTTGCCACTCGGTGTGAAACAAAGACTATCTTTAGGAGTATCTGTATTGCATACACCTTCTATATTAATTCTTGATGAACCTACTTCTGGTGTTGATCCTGTTGCAAGAGATGAGTTTTGGGAGTTAATAATTAGTTTATCAAGAGATGAAGGTGTTACAATTTTTGTTACAACCCACTATTTGAATGAAGCTATGAGATGCGATAGAGTTGCCATGATGAATGCCGGAAGATTATTGGCATCAGATACGCCTGAACAAATAATGAAAAATAAAAATGCCGATACTCTTGAAGAAGCTTTTATAGAATATATAAAAGAAGATATTAAAGAAAGAAATTTATAGAATATAGTCTTACTATATTCTATTAAAATTTTTTAAGGTTTTTAATTATAATAACAACTATGCAAGTTAATATATTTCTTATAAGACATGGCGAAACTTATGGAAATATCAATGATATAGTGTTGGGAAATTCTGACACAAATTTAACTTCTTTAAATGTTTATAATCAACCTGATCCATATTCTGATTTAACAGAAACTGGTATTAAACAAGCTAAAAATGTTGGTGAAATATTAAATAGTTATTTTGATAAAAATAATATTTTTCTTGATGGAATATTTAGCAGTCCAAGATCTAGAGCAATAAGCACGGCTAAATTTATTGTTGAAAAAATGGGCTACAATCCAATAATTAAAGATAGAAAAAATAATAATATTTTTTTAAAAAAGTCTGAAATATTTATTAAAATTGAAAATAATTTACATGAACTTGATGCTGGAATTTTTGAAGGATTGCCAAGAAAAAGAGAATTTATAGAAAATTACAATAATTCAAATTATAGATGCCCCAATTCTAAAGAAACGCTAGGAGAGTCAGGAGAAAGACTTAAAAAATGTCTTATGTTATTGAGTGAAGAAATTTCTAAAGCTAATACTGATTGTAAAAAGAATGAAATAAATATTATAGTGGTCTCGCATTCGTTTGTCATTAGACAACTGCTTATAAATGAAAAATATTGGGATCAAAGAGAAATTAAAAATGGCGAAGTGGTGATATTAAAATATGATACTGATATAAAAAAGTTGTCAATTATGGGTAGATTTGAATAATTTATATATTAATAATAAAATTAAATATTCCGAATTATTAAAATTATCTTGCAATTTAAAATTGAAAAGTTAATCTTACGAGTGTATAATAAATAATGGTGTTTAAAATGTTTAAAAAAATATTAATGTTATTGTTCGTTTTGACACTTGTTTCAGCTTGTGCTTCTAAAAAAACTGTTATTGAAGAAGAATATGACGTTGTAGAAACTCAAGATCAAGCTAATCAAATGAACAAAAAATCAAATGAAAATGTTGAAGAAATATCTGTTCCAGATAGAGTTTATTTCGGGTTTAATAAATACAATATCTCAAACGATTCTGCAGAGATTTTGGATTTACAAGCTGAATGGTTAAAAGCTGATTCTAGTGTTAAGATTATAGTTGAAGGACATTGTGATGAAAGAGGTACTAGAGAATATAATTTAGCTTTAGGACAAAGAAGAGCTGATGCAGTTAAAAGATATTTAGTTCAAAAAGGTGTAGCTGCTAATAGAATCAAAACTATTAGCTACGGTAAAGAAAGACCAGTAGTTATTGGAAGCGGCGAATCTGTTTGGGCAAAAAATAGAGTTGCTATAACAGTTCAACAATAATTAATCTATTATTTTTGTTAAAGCTAGCATTAATGCTAGCTTTTTTTGTGGAAAATGATTTAATATTTTTATAATATAAAATTTTTAAGTAATAATGGAAGAAATTTTTAATAAAATTAATGAAATTATAAAAATTAATGAAGAACAATTTAAAAGTCTTGAAAGCTATGTTAAGTTTTTAATAGAATATAACAATAAATTAAATCTAATTGGCAAATCTACAATTGATGATATATGGAACAGACATATAATTGACAGTCTTCAGATAATAAAATTAATCAATAATAATAATTTATCAATAGCGGATTTAGGCAGTGGAGCTGGTTTTCCAGGAATACCGCTTTCAATAGTTTTTGCAAAAAATATAACACTTTTTGAAAAATCTCCAAAAAAATGTCAATTTCTTAATGAGGCTAAAAAATTTTCAAAAAATACAATAATTATAAAAAATGAAAATTTATATAATGTTAGAAACAATAGTTTTGATATTATAGTTTCAAGGGCCTTAGCAAATATAAATTTACTTCTTGAATTTTCAAATAATTTAAAAAAACAAAACACAAATTTAATATTCCTAAAAGGTAGAAAAATTTATGAGGAAATAGAAGAGGCCAGCAAATATTGGAAAATTGAATATCAACTTTTTGATAGCATTACATCAGATGATGGAAAAATTATTAAAATAACAAAATTTAATAAAAAATAATCTTTTATTGATATAAAAAATCTACTACAACTCTATTGTTAGTGCTTTCTTCATTTGTAATGATTTTTCTGTCATATTTATTTATTAAACAAGGAGTTTTTTTATCAAAATTACAATAATAAAAATTACCTCTTATATAATAAGTTGATTCATTATCAAGAGTTGGCATATCTAATATACTATTTTCAAGAATTTCTGTTTTAGAATAATTTTTTATTAATACAGCTGCTGAATTTTCAATATCTTCTTTGTATATAGCCAATGATTGTGGTGCCATCTTTTCAAATGAATAACCATTTTCTAAGTTCAAATAAATTTTATTGCCACTTCCATTTTTAATAGATAATTCTTTAAGATTATTAATATTTAGAAATTGATCTTCTTGACCCTTAATTTTATTATACTCATAGCCAAAAGTTATGTTAATAATCTTTGTATCTTTTGTATTTTTATCTAATTGTATTAATTTTTTATCATTTTCATTTGTAATATATAATTTGTCTTTAAAATCTATTATATCAGTTGGTAGATTATATATTTTTTTACCATTATTGCTGCTATATTCGGTAATTTTATCATCTTTTATTCTGATAATTTTATTCTCAAACTTGTCGGCAATATAAACTCCAGTATCATCTACGTGAAAATTATTATTAATATTTAATTTTATATTTTCACCACCTTTTAAATTATTAAAATCTATTTCCTTATTAATTTTATCATTTTCATCTAGAGAATTTAATCCGCTTTCTTCCAAAAAATATATTTTTTTGTTAAATTTTGCCAATTTTAAAATATATTTACTACAACTATCACAATTTATTTGAGATAATTCATTATTTTTAAGATTATATTTTAATATTTGATTATCACTTATTGCTGAAATAATTAAATTATCATTCAAAATTTCAATATCCGTAGGCCTTTTTAATAAATCATTATTACTAACCAATGTTGATACTTCCATTGTATTTAAGTCAACTTTTCTAATTGAGTTATTACAAGTATCAGCTATATAAAGTGTTTTTCCATTTTCTATAGCCATGCCGGCGGGACTACAAAAAGTTGCGTTAGTTCCGCTTCCATCAGAATCGCCATTTATGCCGTTTCCCAATTGGTTTACTATATTACCATTTATTGTTAAGAAATATATTTTTCTTCCTTTTGTGTCCGAAATTATAAAGTAAGGTCCATCATTTGTGCTATCTATTTTGCCTAAGTATTCTATATGTTCTAAAGATTTTATAAAAGATTCTGGATTTTTAGTTTTTTCCAACATAATAAAAGATAATTTATCAGTATTTAACTTAGGATTTTTTGCTAATAGGTTGTTTATAGCATTTTCTATATTTGTTTGATTTATATTTTCATCAGTAAAGGTATCCACTATTATACCTTTGTTATCAATAAGAACAAAGTATTTATTTTTATTTTCTAAGGAATTGTCTATATCAAGATCTGAGATATTCATAACAGGTCTTTCAATATTATTTTTTATAATATAGTTTATTATTGTATTGTTGTCTAATTCAATATCATCCATTATTACATCTATGACAACTATTTTATTCTTAAATTGTTTTTCTAGTTTATTTGCTAAATCAATAGAAAAAATATAAGAAAAATCGTTTATATTATAAGCATTTAATAGAATAATTCTATCTTTTAATTCTTTTGCATTAAGCTCTTTAACGTTAAATATTGATTTATTTTGATTTTTTAGTATAGTTCCAAATACTGTATTGTTATAGTAATCATCATTATTACTTTTGCTTTTTGTAATAAATTTTATTAAAGCAAATATAATAATTAATAATATAATTAAATATATAAAAAATTTCTTTTTTTTGTTAGTATTATTAAAAATTCTTCTATCAAAATTATTTTTTCCGTGATACATAAATAAGACAAAAATTGATAATAAACTCTATCAATCTTGATAGAGTTATAAATAGAAAATTAGAAGTTTCTCTTTTTTCTTTTTGTTCTAGCCTTGCTTTCTTGTTCTTTTCTCTTTCTCATTTCACAAGGTTTTTCATATTCTTTTCTTCTTCTTGCTTCTCTAACTATTCCTTCTTTTTGTGTTTTTTTTCTAAATAGTCTAATAGCAAAATCTAATTTATTTTTGTCTAAAACTACAACAGATACCAACTTAACTTACCACCTTTAAAATTTTTATTAAACAATCATTTTAAAAATATACTAAAGCTTTTTTCTAAGTCAAGAAAAAACTTAATTTTATTCTTTAAAGTTAATTAATTTATTATTAACTTCTATTTTGCTATTATTCTTTAAGCAATTTTAACCAATCTTCTTCATTTAAAATCTTAACTCCAAGTTCCTGTGCTTTTTTAAGTTTGCTTCCGCTATCTTCACCGGCCACAATCAAATCAGTTTTAGATGAAACGCTGCCGACAACTTTTGCACCCAATTCTTCCGCCCTTGCTTTTGCCTCCTGTCTTGTCATGCTAGCTAGTGTTCCTGTAAATATTATACTCTTTCCGTCTAGCTTGTTTGATTTAACCTTTTGAATATAATCGTTTACGTTAATTATTTTTTTTAGATCATCAATTCTTTTTAAATTTCTATTATCATTAAAATAATCAAGTATTGAATTTCCAATTTTTTCGCCAATACCATCTATAGAAATAAATTCTTCATATTCATCATTTTCTCTTAATCCAAATAGATTTTTTTCACTCGCTTTTTTTACTTTTGTCATAAAATTATCAAGCGATGTGTAATGATTTGCTAAAATTCTGGCATTAACCTCACCCAAATATCTAACGCCCAACGCAAACAAGAATCTGTCAAGACTAATATTTTTAGCCTTATTTATAGCCTTAAATAGATTATTTGTTGACTTATCACCCCACCCATCGCTATATCTAATTGGCAATTTAGGATAGTTTGCCATATCAATTGTTGCATCAGAAGATAAATCTTTATTAAAATTAAACAAATCTAAACTATTGGGATTATATTCTTTTTCAATTATTTCTTCTCTTTCTTGCAGTTTAAAAATATCAATAAAGCTTCTAATTCTTCCCTCTTCATAAAATTTTTCAATTTGTTTCTCGCCAAGTCCGTCAATATCAAAGGCCTTTTTTGATACAAAATGTTTTAATCCTTCAATTACCTGTGCTGGACAATTTATGCCACCGCTACATCTAACTACTACATCCTCATAGATTAAAGGACTGCCGCAAATAGGACATTTAGTTGGAAAATCATAGGGTTTGCTATCGGGCTCTCTTTTATCCTTCAAAACCTCAACTACCTGTGGTATAACATCTCCCGCCCTTTGAATTTTTACCACATCATTTTCTCTAATATCTTTTCTTTCTATCTCCTCTTTATTGTGGAGAGTTGCATTTGAAACCAGAACGCCGCCAACTCCAACAGGAGTAAGCCTTGCAACAGGAGTCAACGCTCCCGTCCTGCCAACCTGAATATCAATTTTTTCAATCTTTGTTATGGATTGCTTTGCGGGGAATTTATAGGCCAACGCCCATCTTGGATGATGCGTTATATTTCCCAATCTTTTTTGTAATCCCCAATCATTAACCTTTAAAACAACGCCGTCAATATCATAATTTAAAGTATACCTAATTTCCGTCATATGGGAGAGAAACGCCATAATTTCGTCCATTGAATTGCATAGCTTCATTGGACTTGCGGTATTTAGTCCATAGCTTTTGAATGTCTCAATCAAATGTTCTTGGCTTTCTATTTTAAAATCATCAGAATATTCACCAACCGTATAGGCAAAGTATTTTAAATTTCTACTAGCAGTTATCGCAGTATCAAGCTGCCTTAAAGATCCAGCAGCTGCATTTCTTGGGTTGGCAAAAGGTTTTTCAAGGTTTTCATTGAGTTTTTCAAAATCATCCTTTGCCATATAGATTTCACCCCTAATTTCCAATACTTTTGGAAAATTGCCAATTAATTTTTTTGGAAAACATGCTATAGCCCTTAAATTTTCTGTAATGTCCTCGCCAATATGTCCGTCGCCCCTTGTGGCGCCAAGCACCAATTCGCCATTTTCATACCTTGCGGAAAAGGACAGCCCGTCAATTTTTGGTTCGAGAAAAAATGGAATAAAACCTTTATCCTCAATGCCTAAATATCTCAAACATTTATCCACGATGTTTTTTATGTCTTCCTCATTAAATCCATCATTTATGGAAATC
>CALXSB010000151.1 GCA_944391005.1 uncultured Rickettsiales bacterium
ATGATTATTCTAAAAAGTATAATTAATAATTTAAAATATTTTAAAGATAACATAGATAATTATAAAGGATATAGTAATTTAATTGTAGAATTTATTTTGGAAATTTTAGAATGTTCGGCTAGTAAGGACACGATTATTAATGCTGATATGTTTGATACTATTATTAGTAATAATGGGAATATTGTGTATCTTAAGTCTGATGATATAATTGAATTGGCTAAAGAAGCTATAAATAACGACCAACAGTTGAAAGGCTTATTAAGCAAATCTTTTATAAATAATATTTATAGGTTTACTAATAGAAATGCAAAAATAATTGTCAATATGCTTAATAAAGCTATAGAAAATGAGAATGACGCACATACCATATTTAATAATATTATATTGGCCCTAAAAACAGGTAAAATCAACAAAAATACAAAAAATAAGGATATAATATTAAATTTTGCGATAGAAATAGCTAATAAAACAAATGTATATAACAATTATTTATATAATTTAAAATCTTTAATAGAACATATTGAAATTTTACCATATAGAAAAATTAATAAAATAAAGTGCAATGTTGTTGATATAGTTAATAGTCTATTTGAAAATTTGCAGGAAGAAAAATATTCATCAAATTCTAGTATAATATATGAAGCTATTGAAGAAAAAAAGAATTATGAGGCCTTATTTATAAGTGGACTAATTAAAAAAATATATTATTTTCAAGATTACAGGGATAAAGCTCTTATCTTATCCTATGAATATATAAATAATCCAAAAGTTTCAGATTATATTAAGGTTGAAATATTAAATGGAATGTTTGAGAATATTGAATACTTTAAAGAGTATAAAAACGAAATATTGAATTTAAAAATTAATAATATAAATCAAATGGAATATGATGATTATGATAGTAAAGTCAATGTAGTATTAGGCATTATAAATAATGTTAAAAATTTTAAAGAATACAGTAATACTATATTTGATTTTTCTATGAATATTATTAGAGAGAATCAAGACGAACCTATATTAAAAAGCATAATATTGGATACTTTGTTAAATAATATTGAATATTTTAAAGAACACGAACAGGAGATAAAGAAATACAAAAATAGCTTTACTAACTTAATAGCTGAAAAAAATGCATCAAAAGATGCTTCATCTCAAATTGTTCACAATATTTAATATAAACAATAGACTAAATTTTTATATTTAGTCTTTTTTATATAAAATATTAAAATATTTATCTATTATCTTTCCATAGTTGCAACAACCTCTAAATGCTGTGTTCTAAAGAATTGATCAATACCTGTCATACTTGTCATTCTATAGCCAGCTTTTCTCAATTCATCTGCATCAGATGAAAAGGTCTGCGGATTGCATGATACCATAACTAAAGTTTTTACATTACTTTTTGCTATCTCTTTACATTGGGCTAAAGCTCCATTGCGTGGAGGATTTATAACTATTCCATCATACTTATTCAATTCGTTTTTTAATAGTGGTGAACTAACTAAATTTCTACATTCGGTTGTTATTTTATTTGATAGGTTATTACTTTTTACATTTCTGCTTAAAATATCTATCATTCTTTGACTACCCTCAATTGAATGTATTTTTGTATATTGAGAAAGCGGAAAACTATAGGTTCCTATACCACAATACAAATCTAAAACATTTTTACAATTTTTCAAATGATTAACCACTATATTAGTTATAGCTTCCTGACCATCTTTTGTAGCCTGAAGAAAAATATCAGACTCCAATTCAACAGTAATATTATTATCAAACTTTATAATTGGAGCATACTTCTGAAAATACAAAAACGGATCTTCATTACCAATTTTATAGCTAATCAATATAATATCATCATTAGACTGTATAAAATCTTTTAATATTTTATCATTCTCCGCTGTCATGGCCTTTTTCAAATTAAACAACACACCCAAACCATTATCATAGCTTGTAATAGAAATCTCTTCCATAGGAACCTTTTTTGAAATTTCCTCAAGCAACGGAATTATTTTATTTATATTTTCATTAATTAACGGACAAGATTTCACCTCAATCAAATTATTTGAATTTTTTTCAAAAAAGCCAATCCTATTGTTATAAACCTTAAAAACAACCCTCCTTCTACTATAAAAGCCCGTTGAAATCAGATCATAATTTATTTCATAACCAGATTTTTTTAACGCATTTTCTATTATGCTTTTCTTAAAATTTTTATAAACATCATCTTTTAGATGCAGAAGATTACATCCTCCACACCTGTCATATACAGGACAGCAAACTTTATCAACCCTATCTTTTGACGGGACAAGTATCTTTTCAATTTTTCCCAACACATAGTCCCTATTTTCTTTTACAACTATATAGCTAACAACATCACCAACGGCAGTTTTAGGTATCACAACTTTTTTACCATTCACATAACCGCATCCATCCCCATTAAAATTTATCTTTTGAATTTCCGTCTGCATCACAAAATAAATAGTTTTACTTAATTTTAAAATATCTTTTTAAAAAATCACTTTTTTTCTTGAAAGATTTACAAAAAAGTGTTATAATATTATATAGCTATAAATAACTTTTTTATCATATGTATAACAACGAAAAAAATTACACATCTTTAGAAAAATTAACTATAAAATCATTAGTTAATTCTAACGTTGAAGAAATAAATGGCGATGAATACGTAGTATTATCACCACTAGATGAACAAGAACTTAAAGAAAACGAAATAATGACCACACAATACAACAGACTTAGCGATTTTTGCAAAAAATTAAAAGTAGAACATTACTACAATGGAAGATTTTTTTAATAATCCATACTCAAATATCAAATATTATTAACAAAAGGCAAAACAACCATGGAAAAATTTAACATATTCAACAGATGCAAAGATTGTGAGGAAGAATCATTTTCCGGAGAAGACATAGAAGAAACTCTCGTAGAAAAACAATTCAAAATCCCAGAAATTGTCAGTGTAGACGAAGTAGAAACCGAAACAGAGAGAAGAAGTTCAAAATTATCCTCAATCGGCTTAGCCATAGAAGGGATAAAAACACAAGAATTTTCCAACATAAAAACAATAAAAGCTGCAAGACAAGAAGATACAACCATAAACTCTACGCCACTACCACTACAGCATCTTTCAGACAGCAGCACAGAAACAACAGAAAACAACATAACACAAACAGACAATTCAATATCAACAAAATTCACTTCCGCCATTTCCAAATCATTATCAATACACGATTTTATAAACCAAAAAAATTCTAAAGAATTATCTTCTGAAAGCAGTGAAGATTATTTAACTTTATAAAACTCAACTTAATTCAATTTATACAACACTCAAAATTTCCATCATAGGTTTTTAGATAATAGGCAAAAATTCTAATTTCTTGTCTATTATCACTTCCCACTTTAAATAAATACAACAACTCAGTCCATTACATAAAATGACACTAAACATCCAATCATCTCAATAGTTTCTCCTTTCCGCTTCCATCCATGAATAACCCTTATATCCACCACCGTGTAAATGGTGGTTATAGGAATTCTTCTCTTAGCTCCTCATGTGAAAGACCAAACACTAATCAACCCACTGTAAATCTCCATCTCCACAACGCCCCCCTCTTGCCCCTGTTAATGGCCCAGACTAATCACCAACCTATCAAGGGGTCAATGTCTCTTCCCATCTGTGAAGTGTCCCACAAATTACCCCCTTGTAAAGGGAATTTCCACAATTCACTGCCCTGTGAAGAACCCATTCCAGTCCCCTGTGAATTGACCCCTATCTCGCCCCCCTGTCAATGGCTCCGCCCAAGGGCCTTTCTCCCCCCCCCC
>CALXSB010000152.1 GCA_944391005.1 uncultured Rickettsiales bacterium
AATTGAATTATTTTTTAATTTTTCAATGGATTTAATAGAGTCTATGTAATAATCTATTGATAACCTTTCTTCTGGCATTATTCTTAACATATTTTTTAAAATACTATTATATTGTTTGTATTGATTGTTTGTGTTTTTGTCAATTATTGTATAAATATACTTTTGAACGTCGTCAAATGTATCACTTTTATTCTTTTTTGATTTTATTATTTCTATTGCCATAGATAGGTCTTTTTTTAATTCTTTTAGGTTTGGAGATACTAGTTCAAGAATCAATATTCCTGCGGACCAAATGTCTGAATGTTTGTCGGCTTTATATTCGTCTATCATAATACAATTGGTTCTTTCGGGAGATTTGTATAGTCTTGTTCCGGATAATGCGTGTTCGGTATTTTTAGAAATATCCTGTGCAGAGCCAAAATCACATAAAATAAATTTTTGTTCTTGACTTGAAATATTCTCACAAATAACGTTTGATGGTTTTATGTCGTTATGAAGTATATTGTTTTTATGCAACTCTTGAATAGCAAGTAGAATATCCATTATGGCTTTTTTTCTATTTATGGGCGGACATTTGTTTGCTTTTTCTAATTCAAGCATTGCACTTAAACTATTGTTCTTGGAATCGCCATAATATTTCATTGTTATGATTTTGCAATCATCTGAGCAATAAATTGATTTTGCTAAATATGGAGATGATATATTTTTTTCTGCATATATTTTTTCGCCAATAATATAATTTATATAATTTTCACCACGATAAAAATTAACTTTTATTGCAACATTATATTTTACATTTTTTAGAGTGTGGGCCTTTAAAACTTCTCCAAATCCGCCATGCGATATCATTTTGCATCTTATTGTATCATCTGTTTTAGATAAACCAATTTTAACTGCTGATGGTATTTCCATATTCGGATACATGTCTTCAAAATTTACATATCCTTCAGATTCTTCATCATAATTTATTTTTTTAGTATCCGAATGTATACTTTCATTTTTAAAGTTGAAAGAATTATTAAAACTTTCGTTTTTATTTTCCTCATCAATCATCTGTTTAATTTTTGTATTTTGAGATCCACTTTTCAATCTTTGAGGTTTGACAGAAATATATTCTGATCTGTTATTGTTTAAATCCATAATCTTCTTATTTATTATTAATATTCACGGCCCAAACTATTTTTATCATTTTCTTTTTGAATAGCTTTTACCATTTCAAGACATTCGCTAGCTTTTGCTCTTTCTGATGGATTAATTTTTAGCATTGATTTTAACAATGGTTTTAATTCTTTATATTTTAATTCAACATAATCATCTATACTTGAATCTATATAGTTTTGTATATCTTTTTTATCGTCTTGTTTTAAAATCATATTAAATACTTCAGAAGAAAAATATCCTACATTAATATAGCAAGATAAAGCTTCAAAAAATGTTATACCTGCAGACCAAATATCCGAAGCAAATGTTGATTTCATTGATTTATCATTAAATTTTGCAGAATAAACTTTTTCTGGAGAAATATATGCAAATGTTCCACATGATCTTAAATATTCAAAATCATTATTCACTTCTTGAGTTAATCCAAAATCACAAATGACGAAGTTTTTAATACCATTTTCATCCTTATTAAAAACAATATTTTGTGGTTTTATATCATTATGAATTAATGAGTTTTTTTCTAATTCACATAGTCCATTAAGAACATCTGTTATAAGTTTGTATCTATCAAAATATTGCCTTATATTTTTCTGTTCTGCATTTAATAATCCATGCAAATCTACTTTTCCATTACAATATTCAGTTATTACATTCTTACAATTTTTGCTGCAAAATAATGTTTTTGCTAAATTATTATTATTTATATTTTTGTCTGCATATGCTTTTTCACCTGCTAGATAATCTCTATTATTTGCCTTATTTGTTTTAATTACATAGCTAACATCTTTATTATTTTTTCTATATATTTTTTTTACTTTAGAAAAAGAACCTTCGCCTATATTTTTATATTTATAGCCGCAATCAGAATTTTGTTTTAAAAAATTTAAAGTGCTGTCTGACAGCTCATTATCATTATAATCCAAATCCTTTGAGATATCAGAATATTCCCTCAATTCATTTACATTTGTTATTTTATTTTCATTTTCTTCTTCAAATTCATTTTCATCACCTTTACCAGTCCACTTTAAAAATAAATCATAATCGCTATATGAATTAAGTTTACTATTTGGAGCACTAATAATAGTTATATTACTATACAATTCATCATTATCCATAAATTAACACTTATAAAATTAAAAACTTATATAATTATACAAAAAAATAATTTTATGTCAATAACTAAAGATTGACAATTAGAATTATTAGAAATTATAATTTAAATGTAAAAAAATATTTAAGTTTATGAATAAATTTATTTTATTATTATTTTTATTAGTTTTATCAAGCTGCTATAAGTTTACCGAAACAAACAGGTTAGCCATACCTCCAGTAGCAAGAGATGAAATAAAAACAACCAATACCGAAAAATGAAGCGAATTACAGAAATAACCCCAAGTTTATTCTATTATATACAACATCTATTAATCAACTCAGGCAACGATTCCGACAAGTCCAGTTTTGCAGAAATACACGAAAGATTATACAGACCAAAAATTTTTACTCCAGAAGAGTTCGCAGAAGAAGTATTTTATGTAATTTGTGTTGCAGGTTTCAAACAAACAACCGCAAAAAAGATGTGCGGCAAAGTAATGGACTATATAAATCAAAACCCAGAACCAAAATTTGACGATTTAATAAAAATTTATGGAAATGTCAACAAAGTAAAAGCTATAATACAAGTATGGAACAATAGGGTAAAATTACACGATGAATTTTACAAGCTATCAACGCCAGAAGAAAAATTAGATTTTTTATCAAAATTGCCACACATTGGCAATATTACAAAATACCACATAGCCAGAAATCTAGGCATTAATTTTGTCAAATATGATATATGGATACAAAGACTTGGCGTTGCATTATACGGCGATTCAGAATATGCAGAAAGAGTCAGCAACAGCAAACTAAACCCAGAAATTAAAAAAATGTGCGACAGAATGTTCAGCGACCTAGAAGCCCAAATAAATGAAAAAACCGGATACATTGACGTTGTCCTATGGAAAGCTTGTCAACAGGGATTATTTATAATAGACAAAGATAAAGTATATTTTGATGAAAACAAATTTAAAAATAACCTCTCTACCCCCCTGTGAAGGACCACAATCTCACCCCCCTGTCAAGGGGGGCAAGGGGGGTTCGCCTCCCTTTGTAAGGGAGGTGTCCCGAAGGGACGGTGGGTTGACAAAATTTTTACCTTTCTGTAAATCTTAATTTTTACCCTCCATAAAGGCAACATCTCACTCACTCCTGTAAAAGCCCCTTCTCAGTCTCCTCATGTGAAGGAACCACATCTCCACCCCACTATGAAGGACTACACCGAACATCGCTACCCTATCAAGGGCACCTCTCAGCC
>CALXSB010000153.1 GCA_944391005.1 uncultured Rickettsiales bacterium
TTGTCAACCCACCGTCCCTTCGGGACACCTCCCTTACGAAGGGAGGCGAACCCCCCTATCCCCCCTTGACAGGGGGGGTCTGGTATGGGTCCTTCACAGGGGGGGCAAGAGAGACCCTTCACAGGTGAGTGGAGATGTAGTGATGCCTTCACAGGGGGGTGGAGATAGAGCGGTCCTTCACAGGTGTGTGAGATGGATAACCCCCTTCACAAGGGGGGCGGAGAAGTTGTCTTCACAGGTGGGTCGGGTAGTGGCCCTTCACAGGGTGGTCTGGTATGGGTCCTTCACAGAGGGGTATGAGAGCTTGTCTTCAAGGGGGCGGCCGAGAGGCTGCCTTCACAGGGGGTAGCGTGGTGCTTCTTAATAATTATAATAATTGCCCTATATTGAGATATATATAAAAAATAAAATTATTTCTTGAAATTATAGAGAATTTATATGGGAAAAAATATATAATAATAAATAATAAAACTTTAATAAAACTTGCTTTTTTAAAAAATTATTATACTATTAATATTTAGTTATTTATTTTAATTCTCATATTAATTTAAACTAGAATACAGACTGAAAAACTGTTATATAACAAAACCTATGGGCGGGATTCCATAAGTGGTCCAGATTGCTTATTAGGATTCGCCTCCTCCTTTGTAATTAAAGCTTATGGAGCCGTGTTATATCGGTGTTTTCAGATCCCGCCTATTCTTATAATTTTGCAAAATTATTCTAATTTTACATTGTTTCCAATTAATTCTTTTAATGTTTTCATTGGAACTTCTTTTGTCATGCCGGTTTTTAAATTACCTAGATGAAATGGACCGAAACCTGTTCTAATTAATCTTGTAACTTCAAGTCCTAAATCTTTCATTATGTTTTTGACTTCTCTGTTTTTGCCTTCGTTTATTGAGACTCTTAACCATGAATTTGTGCTTTCGCCTTCTTTTTCAACGATTATTTTGACGGGTTTGTATTTTATACCATCTATTATGGGTCCATTTTTGGCTAAGGCTTCAAATCTTTTTTTGTTTAATTTTCCATGGACTCTAACTCTGTAATGTCTAGTCCATGCGGTTTTTGGACTGCTTATATAGCTAGAAAGTTCGCCGTTATTTGTAAAAATTAAGAGACCTTCTGTGTTTATGTCAAGTCTTCCAACAGCTATAACTCTTGGCATATTTTTAGGTAATAGATCAAAAACTGTTGGAACTTTTTTGTCGGTGGTTGAACTGACAATGCTGCCTTTTGGTTTATTGAATAGCCAAACTCTAGTCTTTTCTTTTGTGTTTAATAGTTTGTTGTTTATTTTAATTGATTGGTCTGTAATATTGATGGCGGGGCTTGTTATTACTTCTCCATTGACTTTTACGCATCCATCAGCTATTAGTTTTTCGGCTTCTCTTCTTGAACAGTGGCCGCATCTTGCTATAACTTTAGCTATTCTTTCACCTTCGTATTCGCTTGTTTTATATGTCATTTTAAATACTATTTGTAAATTATATAGGCAATAGTATTATTAATTTTTTTAAAATCAAATTAAATTACTCTAAATTAATTATATATGTAAACCCATAGTTAAATTTTAACTATGGGGAAATTTTTTGCTATCATCTTTTCATATCAATTAGTAGTTCTAAAAAGTCAATTGGATACATTATTGGATTTTCTGCTAGTGCCTGATGATATATTACTGTGGATGGCGTTAAAGCGGGCAATGTGTTGGCTTCAATGACAATCATCTTGTTTGTTGTTGTGTTAAAGAATATGTCAATTCTTGCGTAATTTTTGATGTTTAGCTTTTTAGAAACCTTTTCTATGCCGTTTTTTATTATTTCTAAGGATTCTTTTGATATTAAGTCTGTTGGTGGAGGTGTTATGTTTATGCCTGTTCCGCCTTGAAATTTTTCTTCAACTGTTAAAATATCATTTTCTGCTACTGTTATACTTGGATTGAAGGAGTGGTATTTTCCGTTATTTTCAATAACGCCAACTGTTAATTCTAGCCATCCATCTTTTGATTTGCGTATTATGTTTTTGTTTTCAATAGCTTCGTTTATGATGTGTGAATTTATTTTTAACTTGTCAGTTTCTATGAATGCCTCAAGTAGAAAATCCTGTTCGGTATTGCTAGGCATTTCAATGATTGATGATTGATTTTTAAAAGTGTTGGCTGGAATGTATGGTGCTTTATCATTTAGTAATTCAACATAGGTTTTTAATTCGGAACAATCGTATATTCTAACAGCACCTGCGGAACTGCCATCGCATGCGGGCTTTATTATGAAGTTGTTAAAGCCTAATTCGTTTATGGTTTTGTTCCAAAATTCTTTATAATCAGCTATTGACCAATCATTGAAATTCTTTATGGAAAATTTGATTTTTGGTGCTGTTATTATGTTGTCATCAAGCATATCTGATATATACATGCCTGTTTTGTATTTGTCCATGCATAATTTTGAAACATCGGAAGGTGAACCGTTGTATTTTATGCCATATTCATCTAGTTTTTTCTGAATTGTTCCATCTTCACCTTTGCCGCCATGAAGTCCTAAAAATACAAATGTATTCTCATTTTTTGCCAATTGCAAGAATTCATCAAATGAGTATTTAATTGGTAATTCTGGTGTAAATTCTGGTATGCCTAATTCGTTGCATATGATTTTAGAAAATTTTGTTAATTTTTCTAAATTATTTTCTGCGTTTATACAATTGTCGTAAATTTCCTCAACTGTATGGCTTAAAGTATACATATAGGGTAAATACCAAACATCACCGTTTTTATCTAATAAATATGGTTTTGAGTTGTATTTTTTAGAATTTCTTAGTTTTAGCCAAACATTTGTGCCTGACATTAAGGATACCTCTCTTTCTGCATTGCTTCCGCCGAACAATACTTTTACTTCTTCTCTGTTTTTGTCTTTCTTTTCAAATGTTGGAAATGGCACCTTTTGTCTTAGGCAGGCGTTTTTGATTATGTATTTTAAAAATCCGGAGTGGGTTAAACCTATTCTTGTGGACTGTTGAAAAACAAAACTATTTTGTTCCATTCCGGATGCAATATTTATGTCGGAAAACCATATTCTGCCGTCATTTAAAAGCCATCCGTCAATTCTTGCTACATCCTTTAATTCAAGCAAATTAAATACCTGTTCAGCATAGTTTCTGATTTTTTGAATAATCTCATCAGAAAATCTTGCTGGATTATGATATCTAGTTTGTTCCGTTGGCAAATATTTCCTTCTATAGTCAAATATTTGATAGTTCTCATACTTCATTTCAATTTCGCTAGGTATTAAAGCTACCGGCTTTTGAGTTTTGTGGTTTTGCAAAACTATAATTGTAAATTCTTTTCCAACGCAGAATGGTTCAATAATTACAGGATTTATATTTTGACTAAACAAAAGCTCAACCTTTTCAATGGCTTCATTATAGGAATAAACGCAATGAACGCCGATTGAAGAACCACCAACAACCGGTTTGACTACGGCCTTTTTTAATTTGTTTAAATCAAAAAATCTTTTTATTCTTTCTTTAGAATCATCGTTTAAATCTTTTACAACAATAGATGGAAACACGTAAAAACCTTGTTCTGACATAATTTCAGCAGATTTTTGCTTGTTGAATGCTTTTCTGCAGGATGAACTATTTGTTCCAACGTATGGTATATTATTTTGTTCAAGAATACTTTGAATTTCGCCATCTTCTCCATATTTGCCGTGTATTATTGGAAATACAATATCAACCTTTTTTAGCTCATCTATAAATTCCCATTCTGTTAAAGGCTTTGAAGTTTGTTTTAGCTTAAAGTCAAAATCAGACGGCGTATTTGAATAAAGCTGCGATTGAGAAATCAAATATGGATTTTTTTCTATATCTATAAAAAACGGCACAACCTCAATTTCATCACTCTTTAAATGGTCCAATACAGACCTTGCCGAATTTAGTGAAATACCCCTTTCAGCTGATGGTCCGCCGCACAGAATAGCAATTTTAAATTTTCCACCCTGCTGCTTTTTATCATTTTTGAAAAACAGACTTGGATTTATAGCTTCATTTTTAGGACCTTGTTTTTTTATTATTTTTTCTTCAATCAATGAAGTTATAAAATCCTTAATACTTATATTATTTTTTACGGAATAATCTTTAACTTTTTTCTGTAAATCACTTGAAATTTCAATATTCAACCTCGTATTTTTTTCTCCTGTATCTCCCATAATGATAAAATGATAATTAAATTAGCAATGATAAAATTATCATTATCCTATATAAAAGTCAATACTAAAAATAACATAGCGAGACTGTCAAAAAATGATACCTACCACAAACTCCCTATTAGCCAACAACCAAATACTATCTTCAAGAGCTTTTTTACTCTTTGGAAATCTTTGTGTGTCTCTGTTT
>CALXSB010000154.1 GCA_944391005.1 uncultured Rickettsiales bacterium
ATATATTAAATTAACCCAATAGTTCTGTTCATAATTTATTAATATTAAATGATAAGCTCCGCTGGTAGTGTTGCAAAAGCTTCGCTTTTGTGAACCACTAGCCTAGCTAGTGGATTATGGTTGCAATTTAAAATAGTATTGTAATTAATTACAATACTATTTTTATTAAATAAAAAAATAATAAAAAAATCTTGTTATTTAACTTTATACTACTATAAATTGAAAGTATATAAAGATGTTTGTCAAAAAAATATGAAAAAAGTAATCTATAGTATAATATTTTCAATCTTTTTCTGTATAGGCAACAATAGTTTTGCGGCTGATGTTGTAGCTGCTAAAAAAGAGGAAGAGGTCAACTATAAAACGATAAATAAAGAATTAGCTACAATGCAGTCTGACCTTTTAAAAAATAATAAACCAATAAAAACTACAAATGATTATATAACAAGATTAAACGAAATTGAAAATATTATAGTAGAAGCAAACAAACAGGCTGAGACTGATTTAGATTTTGTGCAAAAAAGAATAGAGGCTTTAGGCAATGTGCCAGAGGATGGAGTTAAAGAAGAGTATACCATAGCTCAAAAAAGAAAAGAATTTGCAAAAGAAGAAACAGCTATAAAAGCAAAAATTGTTGAAGGTGATTTGATTTCTGCAAAAATTAATGAAATAGAAAGACTTATCTTAAATATAAGAAACAGAGCACTTCTTGATGTGATTCTTGACAGACAGACATCAGTAGTATCGCCTAAAAATTTTCCCGCCAATACAAATAAATTTATCCATTTTATATATGATATAATAAAATCACCAAAGGAATGGTATAATCAATTAAAAGATGAGACAAAAAATGAAGTTAAGGATAATGCTTTAAATGTAATATCAACTATAGTTTTATCATTAATAATTGCAACTTCTTTAAGTATCTTTATAAGAAAGTATTTCGGTTATAAAAATATAGACGGAACTCCTGACTATAGCAAGAAGTTTTTTGCAGCAGTTTCTGTTTTAATAGCCTACGGGGTAATACCTGCAACTGTTATTGGTGCATTTATATTTTGGGTAAGACATTCAAATATAATTAACGATGGTTTATTTTTTTTAGTAATCAATAAATTTTTACTATATTCTCTTTATATTTTTATATCAGGTGCTATAGTAAGGGTTGTTTTTGTGCCGAAAAATAGTAAATGGAGACTTTTTAGCGTCTGTGATGCAAAGGCTAGATCTTTAAATTTTGTTCTCAGTCTTTCAATTTTTTTAATTGCAATAATACATTTTTTTGAAATTATCTCCATAAAAGCAGAATATCCAACAGACCTAATTTTATATATCAAATTCATATCATGTGCCGTAAAAACGTTATGTATAGTTCTAATAGCTGGTCCGCTATTCAAACAAATAAGCGATACTGAATGCCATGAAAATTCAGAAAATTCAAAAACAGAAAATACAATTGATAGTAAAGCCACTTTAACAACCGCAGAAAATAATCAAACAACTCAAACTAAAATATCAGAAAATACAGCAGAACCCGCTCAAAATAATACAGAACAAACTAATGACGAAGATTATGGCGAATTAACAATTTTTGATAAAATTAAACTTTTAGTTTATCTTTTTGCAATTATAGTATTCGTAATTTCACTTTTTGGTTTTATAAACCTATCTAATTTTATTTTAAACCATTCAATATTAACAGTATTAATTATAGGATTTGCCTATATAATTTCAAACACCGTTCAAGTTTTATTTCATAAATTATTGCTATTAAAATTTTGGACTAGAGTTCTAAAAATAAAACGCAGAAATCTATGGAAACTTGACATATGGTTTGGTCTGATAATAAATCCAATAATATTAACATTTACAATATTTATATTATTGGGCCTATGGGGAGTATCAACAGATTTATTAATTCAAAATATTAGGAGATTTTTAACAGGATTCACAGTTGGCGGAGTTAAAATATCCATAACTTCAATATTATTGGGTATACTTGTATACTTTATTTCAATGGCCGTATTTAAATTTATAAAAATTAGATTTTTATCAAATACACTTGAAAAAATGGATATTGACTATTCAGCAAGAAGTTCTTTATCATCTGGATTTAGTTTTGTTGGCTTTGTAATCTCAATTTTTTTAGCAATAGCTGTAATGGGCGGAAGCGTCAATAATTTAGCCATTATAGCTGGTGCTTTATCATTTGGTGTTGGTCTTGGTCTGCAAAATATAGTCAGCAATTTTGTTTCTGGAGTTATAATATTATTTGAACGTCCAATAAAAATTGGTGATGTAGTAAATATTAATGGACAGGAGGGAACCGTAAAACAAATTAATATAAGAGCTACGGAGCTTGAAACAGGAACAAAATCAAGCATTATAATACCGAATGCAAACATAATGTCTGACATATTGGTCAATATGACTCATAACAACACGCAAACAAGAATTGATTTAAGATTCTTAGTTGATATAAATAACGATCCAAAGGCAGTTATGAAAATTTTATTGGAAAGAGCGCAAAGTAATAAAAAAATATTATCAAAACCACAGCCTTTTATAGCTTTTAATGATTTTTCAAATAATACTTTAGACTTTACTTTAAGTTGTTATATAGCAGATATAGCAAATAAGCAAGGTATAATTAACGATTTAAGAGTGGACATATTTAATAAATTCAATGAAAATAATATAAAAATGGCACTACCTCAAAGAATAATCTATGTAGAAAATTCAAAAAGCGATTTTGAAGTAAAAAATGAAAAATAGCTTTACTTATAGGAATTATTAAAATTTCCGTTTTTTAAATAGCCTATAGCCATATTTGCTACACTTTTATATAACAATCCAGGAGTATGGCGAAAATTCATAACAATATGGTCGTTCATACCATTAAGTTTTGTGCTTTCAACACTAACAATTCCATCATCATCTCCAGGTAAAAGCTTAGAAAATATAAAACTCCCCCAAGTTTTGCCAGCTATTATACCCAAGTCATAGTCTACAACGCCTAAATCATTATTTAATCCATATAAATCAGTGCCCAATTGTCTGCTAGCTCTATTGCCAAACTTAAGTCTATAAATAAACCAATCCTTAAATATGTCAGCTAATTCACTACCATGATTTGGCGTCCCAATCATAACAACTCTATTTAAATTACCGGGTTTATATTTATTTATATAAGCCCTTGTAATTAAACCACCCATAGAATGGGCAACTATATTTAGTTTAGCTTTTTCATTAATACCAAAATCCTTTATTCTATTATTTAAAAAATCAGCTAATTCTTGAATAGTAAATTCTTTTGATGGGTAGGATATATTGTAAACTTCAAAACCCGCTTCAGAAATTCTTTTCGCTAAAAGATATGTTATCCTATTGGTTTTGCCAATTCCATGTAAAACAATAACAGTCTCGGGTTCAACGTCCTCTTTAATATTTTTTGCAGGAAAATAGATTTGATTCTTTAACAAAAAATTATTAATTATAAAAATAAAAAAATAAATTAAGATTAAAAGTATTAAAATTGCAAAGTAATAAATTTTATTCATAATACAACTTATAATTAATAGTAAATTATTTCATACTTAAAGCTTCGCTTGTTTTTATTCTATTGTGTTTACTTTTCTTTTTCTTTTTACCATTTAAATTTCTTTCTGGTATACCAGCAATAGCATTGCCTCTTAAGCAATTTTCTATATCTCTAATTATATCCGATACAGAACTTTTAAAAATTGACTGTTTAGCTATTAATTGATAATCATATTTATTTTTCAAAAGCGTTTTATCTACTTGTCTAAATGCTTCTTTAATTCTTCTACGGAACTTATTTCTAACAACAGCTTTTTTATGTATTTTTTTTGAAACAACTACAACAAATCTTACAAAATTTTCTGCCCTATATCTTGAACTCTTAACAGCATTTTTCTCTGGAGTTGGACAAACAAACATTATAACGGTTCTTCCAGTCCAAACAGACTCTGGATTTTCCCTTTCTTTTAATATTTGCAATCTTGATTTAATAGGTAGAATAAACATTATGAATCTATTATATTAGATAGGTCATTTTCTCTAATAGGCATAAAAATTAGACTATTTTTAGAACCCTTTATTATTAAAAATACATATTTCATATTATTTAGTCCAGCCTTATGTATATTTTCTAAAATTATATTTCCATCAACCGCCCTATCTTGGTTTATTGACAATATAATATCGCCACTTCTTATACCCTTTTTGTCAGCAAGCCCACCCTTTTTAGTTCTTAGCACATACATCCCCTCATATTCTTCAGATATATTAAATTTTTTGCGAGATTCTTTATTTATTGGCAATAATACCATATCAAAAACTTCAACAGCCTTAGAAAGCAAAGCTTCATATTGTGGATCGTATTTATAATTTTGTTTAGTCTCGTCAACTTTAACATTTAATTTTATTATTTTATTATTTCTCAAAACCCCAAGAACAACATTTGAACCAACTTCTGTTGAACTAATTAAAAGAGAAAAATCTCTAACATTTCTAATCTTTTTACCATCATATGTTAAAACAATATCAGATATCATCAAACCAGCTTTATCAGCAGGACTATTTTTAACAATATTAGTAATTATAACACCATTTCTTTTTATATCAGAATTTAATGATTCATAAACTTCTCGTTGAACATTTTCAGATGTAGCTCCAATCCATCCCCTTCTAACATAACCATATTTTTTCAACTCTTCAATAATTGGCAAAAGATCGCTTACTGGCATCGCGAAACCAATACCAACATTCTCACCATCAGGAGAATATATAGTGCTTGTTAAACCTATGACTTTACCCTTAATATTGAACATTGGCCCGCCAGAATTACCTTTATTAATAGCAGCGTCAGTTTGAATAAAATTATCAAAAGAACTCATCTGCAAATTTCTATTTAAAGCTGATATTATACCAGTTGAAACAGAAACTCCCAAATTATACGGATTGCCAGCCACTATAATTGTATCACCAATTCTTTGACTATTTGTTTGATCAAATTCAGCATACGGCAATTTTGCTTTTACTGTTATTTTTAACAATGCTATATCCATAACTTCATCAACACCAATAATTTCTGCTGGAAAATTAGTATCGGACCCCTTTAATTTTATATTAATTTTTTCAGCACCATCTATAACATGATTATTAGTTATGATATAACCATCCTCACTAATAATAAAACCAGATCCCAATGATTGTGTATTAGAAGAACTATTGTCATAATATTGATAATCATCATACAAATTATTTTTTATAGCATTTATACTAACAACCGTTGGAAGTATTTTATCAATAGTTTCTGGTAAATTATAATATTCTATTAATTTTAAATACTCTTGTTCGTCATCATCTTTAGATAAATTATTATTTTTCACTTTTTGCTTATTCAATACTTGAGAATTTTTTGCTGATTTTAAAGTATTAACACTACTACTAGCACTAACTGGAGTGCCAGTAATAATGTAAAAAGTAATAAATAATAAAAATCTAAATAATTTCATTTTGCTAATTTCTGTTATTACCAGTAAATCTTAATAACATTAAAAATAAATTAATAAAATCCATGTATAGATTTAAAGCTCCTATTATAGCAACTTTTTCTTTTACATCAGAATTTACACCAACATAATCATATGTTTGTTTTAATTTTTGAACATCATAAGCAGTTAAACCCGTAAATATTATAACACCTATAACAGATATCATAAAATCCATTCCATTGCTTCTTAAAAACAGATTAACCAAAGAAGCTATAATCAATCCTATAAGCCCCATCATCATAAATTGTCCCATACCACTAAGATCTTTCTTGGTTGAATATCCATATAGACTCATACCCGCAAAAGTAGCCGCAGTAATAAAAAAAGTTCTAGCTATACTTGCACTTGTATATACTATAAATATAGATGTTAAAGATAATCCCATTATTGCAGAAAAAATCCACAAATTATTTCTAGCTCTTTCTGGAGACATACTCCATATCTTAGAACTAAAATAAATAACATAAAACAGCGGTGCTAACATAACAACTATTGATAGAGGAGTTCCTAAAAATAATTTTAATAACGCTGGAGTATTAGCTGTTATATAAGATACTAACCCAGTTAATAATAATGCGAAAGACATATATTTATATATGCTATTCATATATATTCTCAAACCCTCATCATAATTTTGCGTCTTAGATTGAGTTAAATCCATATAGTTTTTCATATTAATTTTAAATTATTTATACAATTTAAAAATATATAATCTTATTTATAAAAAGCAATAGAAAATGATTATTTTTTAATATAAAATTATACACATTTTAAATAAATTATGATCAGTTTATAAAAATATTATAACATCATAAGTAATAATATAGATATTTACAAAATAAGCTATATTATTAAAACAATATATACAAAATAATCTATCCACTAAATAGATAGATTATTAAATAATTTTATAAAATAGGACGTTTTTATAGGAAAATAAATGATTATTTTCCTTCAGCAGATTTTTTTGATCTAAATCTTAAATCTTCTTTAATTCTAGTAGCTTTACCCTTTAAATTTCTTAAAAAGTATAATTTAGCTCTTCTAACAACACCTTTTCTAACAAATATTATTTCTTCAATCAATGGAGAATGAAACAAAAATTTTCTTTCTACACCAATTTCATGACTAATCTTTCTAACTACAAAACTTGAATTATAATTATTAGGCTTTTTACTTTTTGCTATAACTACACCTTCAAAGTTCTGAACTCTGGTATTGTTTCCCTCAGTAATTCTATAGGCTACAGAAATTGTATCACCAACATCAAATTCTGTATATTTTTTACTGTTTTCAGCTGTCTTTTTTGCTCTATTTTCATTAAATTTTTCTAATAAATTCATTTTCTTACCCATTCAATAATTACTAATTGTTAGCACTTACAGCATCAACTCTATCAACTAACTCTATAATAGCCATAGGAGAAGCATCCCCACTTCTAAAGCCAAACTTCATAATTCTAGTATAGCCACCATTTCTATTTTCATATCTTTTTGCAAGATCAGAAAATATTTTATTAACAGTTTCTAGATCTCTTAATATAGAAATAGCTTGTCTTCTATTATGTAGATCTCCTTTTTTACCTAAGGTTATAATTTTTTCCACAAATGGTTTTAATTCTTTAGCCTTTGGTAAAGTTGTTTTTATTTGTTCATGTTTTATTAAAGAATTAGACAAATTCATCAATAAAGCTTTTCTATGTGAACTTGTTCTATTTAATTTTCTTCCACTCATTCCGTGTCTCATCTCTATACCCTTTTTTATTTAATATTACTCTTTTTTTTCTTGGAATTATCCTTTGCTTCAACTGGAGGCCAATTATCAATTGTCATTCCGAAGCTCAATCCCATAGATTTTAAATTGTCTTTTAACTCATTTAATGATTTTCTACCAAAATTAGGTAATTTTAACATTTCATTTTCTGTTTTTTGAACTAAATCACCAATTAAGTTAATATTTTCCATTCTTAAACAATTATAAGATCTAACAGAAAGTTCCATCTCATCAATTTTTTTCAATAAGGCTGGATTTATTTCATTAGTAGAATCAGTTTGCTCGGTCTCGTCCTCTTCAACAAAATCAAAATTTACAAATATATTTAATTGAGTTTGTAAAATTTTAGCAGCTAAAGCAACAGCATCAACAGGGTCTAAAGTACCATTTGTTTCAACTGTCAATTCCAAATTATCATAGTCAACTTTTTGTCCAACTCTGGCATTGCTAACTTTATAAATAACTCTTTTTACTGGACTAAATACTGAATCAATATAAATTACACCAAGAGCTTTCTTTTCATCATGGAAAACTGCGGGTTTATATCCAACACCATATTCAACAGTCATTTCCATATTTAAGTCAACACCATCTTTTTCAATATTACAAATAACCAAATCTTTATTTAAAATTTCACCACCATTTTCTATTTTTATATCTCCAGCAACAACAGCACCTTTTTTGTTGGCTTTTAAATAAAGTTTAGAAGGATTTGATGTTTCTTTAGTTATTAATAATGATTTAATGTTCATTATTATATCATAAACATCTTCTCTAACACCAGGAATTGTATCGTATTCATGAAAAACACCATCAATTTTAATAGAGGTTACGGCAAAACCTCTAATTGATGTTAATAAAACTCTTCTTAAAGCATTACCTAAAGTCAATCCATAACCCTTCTCTAAAGGTTGGATAACTAAAGTAGCCTCTTTTTCATTTTTCTTTTTTATCTCAATGTCGGAAGTTTTTATCATATCCTTCCAATTTTCCTGTAAAATAGCCATATCTTTTACTTTTTAATAATAAAAATAATAATTATTGTCTTCTTCTCTTTGGAGGCCTGCATCCATTATGTGGATGATAAGTCATATCCTCTATACTTGTTATTACAATATTGCTTCCTTGCAACACTCTTAATGAAGCTTCTCTACCAACACCAGGTCCAACTATATGAACTTTAGCTGTTTGTAAACCATATTCTTTAGCCTTCTCTATAGCATCAGTTGTTGCAGTTTGTGCTGCATATGGAGTTGATTTTTTAGAACCCTTAAAGCCCATTTTTCCTGCTGAAGACCATGAAATAACATTACCCTGCAAGTCAGAAACAGAAACTATTGTATTATTAAACGTAGCTTGAATAGAGATTAAGCCCATCAATATATTTCTCTTTTTTTTGCTAGCAGTAGTTTTTTTAGAATTTGTACTTTTTTTCATAACCATTTTCTTACCTATTATTTCTTACCAGTAGCCACTTTTTTACCAGGAATAGCGACAGCCTTTCCTCTTTTAGTTCTAGCATTTGTATGAGTTCTTTGTCCTCTAACTGGCAACTTTTTAACATGTCTAATTCCTCTATAGCAACCTAAATCAACAAGTCTTTTGATAGCCATTTGAACTTTTCTTTTTAGATCGCCTTCAATTAATAATACTTTTGAACCATCAGACTTAGGTTCACTTTCAACTTGAGCTGTTATATAATCTCTCACTTTTTTTAAGGTATCCTCATCAATTTCATGAGTTCTCAATTGAGTATTAATGTTCAAATCTTTACAAATTTGCTCAGCTCTTGATCTTCCTATACCATATATATAAGTCAAAGCAATAACAAATCTTTTCTCCGTTGGTATATTTACACCCGCTATTCTAGCCAAATTATTACCTCTTTTTCATTATTTATAACTAATTATAACCCAAAGCTTTAATTATTTCACGGTTTATAGCATCTACATCTTTTAAACCATTTATTAAAAAAATCAAGCTTTTTTTTTCATAAAACGACATAATAGCACCAATATTGGTTTTAAAAATGTCTATTCTCTTTTTTACAGCACTTCTATTTAAATCATCGCTTCTATCTACTAAGTCAGTTGAACCACAAACATCGCATACTCCATCAACCTTTGGCCTTTTAGAAAGAATATTATAGATTGCACCACATTTTTTACAAGTAATCCTATTACAAATTCTATCTAATATATTTTTTTCATCCAAATCTATAATAAACACCTTTTTTATCTTCATATCAGATTTAGAAACATAATCAGAAAGTATTTCGGCCTGTTTTAAAGTCCTCGGAAAACCATCTAAAATAAATCCAAAAGAATTACTATTTCTAATTTTTTTAGATAAAACTTCAAACATTAATTCATCGGAAACTAAATTTCCCGCATCAATTATTGTAGATATTTTCTTTCCCATATCACTACCGGTAGCAACTTCTTCTCTTAATAAAGAACCGGATGATAAATTCTCAAATCCAATTTTTTCTCTAATCAAAGAAGCTTGCGTTCCTTTTCCTGATGCAGGTGGTCCCAATAAAATTATTATATCTTTCATTTTATCTTACTCTAATTCTTCGTTGTTTATTTATTGCACTATATTTATTAGAAAACATATATGATTGTATTTGACTAATTAAATCAATAACTACATCTATGACAATCAAAAGTCCAGTTCCACCAATACTTATCGGCATTGCATATTTTGTAACCAATATTTCAGGAAGAAGACAAACTAAACACAAATATAAAGCACCAACAAAAGTAATTCTATTAACTACATATTCTAAATAATTCTTTGTAGCAACTCCAGGTCTTATACCAGGTATAAAACAATTATTTTTCTTTAAATTATCTGCAACTTCTTCTGTATTAAACACAACTGAAGAATAAAAGTAGCAGAAAAATATTATTAAAATAGAAAATAAAATAGAATATGTAGCATTGCCCTTGGCAATCATAGCAGAAATTTTTTCTCCCCATTCCCCTTTAAACATTTTTGAAATAGCAAAAGGAAACATTAAAATTGAACTCGCAAAAATAGGCGGAATAACACCAGAAATATTCAACTTTAAAGGTATATGGGAATTATCATCCTTAACGCCATTTGATCTCATTAATCCTCTATTTGGATATTGTATCTTAATATTTCTTGTAGCTTTTTCCATATATACTATAAATAGTATAAGGCCTATAAAAATTGCTAATACAAGCATCAAAAACGGAAATGAAACGGCACCTCGCTTTGACAAATCAAACATTTGTATAAAACTTGATGGTAGTTCAGCAACTATACCAACAAAAATTAGTAATGATATACCATTGCCAACACCATTTTGTGTTATTTTATCACCAACCCACATAAGCGCCATAGTGCCACCAACAAGTGTAAATACCGTAGTCCACAAAAACAAGTATGAATCACTAATAAATGCAGATCTTTCTAAATTTGAAAAAGCGTAATAAATACCAAATGCTTGGAAAATAGCAAGAACTAATGTTAAATATTTAGTATATTGATTTAACTTTTTTCTACCATATTCGCCTTCCTTTCTTAACTCGTCCAAACTTTTATAAACGGAACTCATTAACTGAATAATAATTGATGCAGTGATATATGGCATAATATTTAAAGCAAAAATACTCATTCTGGCAAAAGCACCACCAGAGAATAAATTTAGCATATTAAATATAGAACCAGTATCACTGCTAAAAAATTCAGCTATAACACTTCCATCAATTCCCGGCAAGAATATAAAAGTACCAATTCTATAAAGAAATAGTAGAAATATAGTATATAAAACTTTACTTTTTAATTCAGAATTCATTTTATTTTACATATTTTTTAACACTTTCAGAAGCTTTATCAACTTCAATCTTAAATGGAGTTTTTACTTCATTTTTACCAGAGAGTAATTTTACTACAGAATCTTTTGAAATAATTCCTTTATCAATTAATTCTTGTTTTGTAATTTCAACTCCAAGTTTTCCGGACTCTATTAAACTAGAAATTATATCAGTAGTTAAAATTTCTTCCTTAATAGTCTCATGATGTTTAAAACCATGTTTAGGCAATCTTCTATAAATAGGAGTTTGTCCACCTTCAAAACCTTTAACTCCACCACTTGCTCTTGCCTTTTGACCTTTATGTCCTCTACCAGAAGTCTTTCCTTTTCCAGAACCTATACCTCTGCCCAATATTTTTTTCTTTTTATTAGCAACAGACATTAAATTATTTAATTCCATTTTAGCTCCTATTTAATTTTTACATCTATTAAATGTCTAACTTTTGATAACATACCATAAACAGGTTTAGTACATTTTAATTCAGAAGTGCTTCCGATACCTTTTAACCCAAGACCGATCAATGTTTGTCTTTGATCTTCAGCATAGCCTATTGAACTTTTTACCTGGGTAATAACGATATCCTTACCTTCTAATTTTTCTAAATTCATTAACATATTATTTTCCTTCATCTTCATTGTTAACGCTGGAATTCATTAGCGAATTTCTTCTTTTAATTATTTCATTGATATTTTTTCCTCTTCTATCAGCAACACTTTTTGGAGAGTTAATATTCAATAAAGCATTAAAAGCAGCCATAATAACATTATAGGGATTTGAACTGCCAACTGATTTAGCTACAACATCTTTTACACCAAGGCATTCAAAAATACTTCTCATAACGCCACCAGAAATAATTCCAGTTCCAGAAGGGGCAGTTCTTATAATAACTTTACAAGCACCATATTCTCCTTCAACATCATGATGAACAGTTCTTCCTTCCTTAAGAGGAACTTTTTTTAGCATTTTTTTAGCATTAGTAAAAGCTTTTGTTCTAGCATCGGCAACTTCTCTAGCCTTTCCAGTTCCGAAGTTTATTCTACCCTTTTTATCGCCAACTACAACTAAAGCCCCAAATGATAAATTTTTACCACCTTTTACAACTTTAGTGCATTTATTAACACTAATAAGTTTTTCAACTAATGAACTTTCTTTATTATCTCTATTTAACATTTAATTTCTTTCCGGTTATTAAAAATCTAAACCAGCTTTTCTGGCACCTTCCGCCAAAGCCTTAACTCTACCAATATACATATAAGGACCTTTGTTAAAAACAACTTCCTTTATATTCTTTGCAATAGCTTTTTTACCTAAATCCTCACCAACTATTTCAGCAATTTCTACCCCGCTCTTTTTTGATAGGATTTTATCCATTTCTTTTGAATTTGAAGTAGCAGAAACCAAAACATTACCTTGTAAGTCTATAATTTGAGCATAAATATTTTTATTGCTTTTAAAAACATTCAAAATATTTCTTTTACTCTTATTATTTCTCTTTACTTGTAAAGTAGTTCTAATCCTTCTTTTTTCAACGTCCTTAACACAAGTCATATTTTTCCCTCATTATTTTTTCTTACCTTCTTTTCTCAAAATTGGCTTACCGAGAATTTTAACACCCTTGCCTTTATAAGGTTCAGGTTTTCTCAAAGCGATAATCTCTGCTGCAATTTGACCAACTAATTGCTTATCATCAGATTCTAAAGTAATTTGATTTCCCTCAACTTTAGCTGATACATTTTCAGGCAAAGCAAAAGCTATATCATGACTATAACCTAAAGTCAAAATCAATAGATTTTTTAAAACTACAGCTTTAAATCCAACACCATTAATCTCTAAAGTAATTTTAAAATGTTCAGTTAAACCCTTAACTATATTTGCAATATTATTTCTATGCAAACCATAAAAATTATTAACTTCTTTTTTATCTAAATCTTCTCTAGGAGAAACTTTTATAGCATTATCGCTAAATAAAACTACAACCTTATCCCCAAAATCATATTCTTTTACTACAGATCCTTTAGTTATCTTAATAGTATTACCGTTTAACTCAACTTTTATATCATTAGGAACATTAATTGGTAATTTACCTACTCTTGACATTTTTTCTCCTAAAATATTTTTAATAAAAGTTCACCACCAACGTTAGCAGCCTTTGCATCATAATCACACAAAACTCCTTTAGGTGTAGATAAAATAACCATACCCAAACCATTATAAACAACAGGAATATCAGCAAGACGTGAATATTTTCTTTGACCTGGCTTAGATATAATTTCTATTTCTTTTATAACAGGTTGACCATTATAGTATGACAAATCAATCTCCAGATTATCAAAAGAATCACCTTTTACAACTCTAAAATCTTTTATATATCCTTCTCTCTTAAGAATATCTAATATAGATTGTTTCATTTTTGAAAAACTTGAAACAACTGTACTCTTTTTCGCTAATTGTCCATTTTTTAACAAACAAACTAACTCTGATACTGCATGATTCATTGTCATATAACTACCAACTTGATTTTTTTAACCCAGGAATTAATCCAGCCAACGCTAACTCTCTCAACATAATCCTTGACATATCAAAATATCTATGATACGCTCTTGGTCTTCCTGTAAGAGAACATCTATTCTTAATTCTAACTTTTGAAGAATTTCTTGGTTTTTGTGATAGCTTAACCATAGCATTAAACCTTTCTTCAAATGATTTACTTTTATCTTCTGCTATCTTTTTTAATTCAGCTCTAGAATCTTTTTGATTAGCAGCCATTCTTTTTCTTTTATTATTTTTTTCTATTGCACTTACTTTTGCCATATTTTATCTCTTTTATTTAATTGGAAAATTCAAACCGCGTAATAAAGCTTTTGCTTCTTCTTTATTCTTAGCAGTTGTAATAACATTTATATCCATACCAAAGATTTTGTAAACTTTATCAAGTTCAACTTCTGGAAAAATAGTATGCTCTTTAATACCAAAACTATAATGTCCACTCTGATTAAAAGCATTAGAAGGTAAACCTCTAAAATCTTTAATTCTAGGTAAAGCTATGTAAATAAGTCTGTCTAAAAACTCATACATTTTATCTTTTCTAAGTGTAACTCTGCATGCGATTGACATACCTTCTCTTAACTTAAAAGTTGAAATAGATTTTTTTGCTTTAACCAAGACAGCTTTTTGACCAGCAATTTTACTCAATTGATCAACAACATAAGTTAAAAAGTTATTATCAACATCAGCAGTTTTAAAGGCTACATTTAAACAAACTTTATCTAGTCTAGGAATTTCAAGCTCATTTTTATATCCAAACTGTTCCTTTAGACTTTTAGCAACCTTATTTTCATAATTTTCTTTTACAAACGACATGACATTAACCTAATTTATTTTTACTCTTTTTTGACACTCTAACTTTCTTACCATCAGCTATTTCAAAACCAACTCTTACTGGTTTACCACCTTCAGCATAAGCAATGTTTGAAATATGTATAGGTTTTTCCTCTTTAACTCTTTGTCCAGGAGTTTGAGATGTAGGCTTTTTATGAACTGTAGCCAAGTTTACACCAGAAACTACAGCTTTATTTTCACTAGCAAACATTTTCAAAATTTCACCAGTCTTGCCCTTATCTTTACCAGCAATAACTATAACCGTATCTCCTCTTTTTAATTTACTAGCCATTATAGAACCTCCTCTGCTAATGATAATATTTTCATAAAATTACCAGCCCTTAATTCTCTGGCAATAGGTCCTGAAACACGAGTTCCAATAGGCATTCCATCCTTAGAAATTAAAACAACTGCATTGTCGTCAAACCTAATAGTACTACCATCAGATCTTTTTACTTCTTTTTTAGTTCTAACAATAACACCTCTAACAACTTCACCTTTCTTAACCTTAGCACCAGGAATAATACTCTGCACAGCTAGCACAATAATATCGCCGACATTACTAGACATTCTTTTAGAACCACCAAGAACTTTAATACATTTAGCAGTCTTAGCACCAGAATTGTCAGCAACATTCAATAATGTTTCCATCTGAATCATATTACTTTTCCTCTGCTTTTTCTTTATTAATAATTATCCATGATTTTCTCTTTGACAAAGGTCTAGTTTCCATGATATATATTTCATCACCAACCTTAGCTGAATTATTCTCATCATGAATCATATATTTTTTTTGTTTTTTAACATATTTTTCATATATTGGATGCTTTTGCAAAAATGTATGTAAACCAACAACAGTTTTATCGCCAGCTATACTAACCACTTTAACTTGTAAAATTTTTCCTGACATTCTATTCTCCTGCTTTGTTTAACTTAGTGAATAATCTAGCTATCTCTTTTTTTGTTTTTTTAATTTCTGAGACATTCTTTAAATCGCCATTAGCATTCTTAATTCTAAGACTAAGAAGCTTTTTTTTCAATTCCAATATATTATTTTTAATTTCATTCATAATATCTTCCTATAATTAAATCATCTTAACAACTTTAGTTTGAAAAGGCAATTTTGCAGAAGCTTTTGCTAGAGCTCTTAAAGCAACTTCTTCAGGAACACCATCAACTTCAAACAACATCAAACCTGGCCTAACTCTGCACATCCAATAGCTTACAGAACCTTTTCCACTACCCATTCTGACTTCAGCAGGTTTACTAGAAACAGGTATTTGTGGAAATACTCTAATCCATAATTTTCCATCTCTTTTTAAAGCTTTAGAGATTGTTCTTCTGGCTGCTTCTATTTGATTAGATTTTAATCTACCCGCAGATAAAGATTTTAATCCATATGCACCAAAAGCTAAATAACAGCCTGAATTAGCAACACCTGTAATCTTTTTTCCACCTTTTTGAGCCTTTCTATATTTTGTCTTATTAGGCAACAACATTTTCTTTCTTCCTCAATTTTTACTAGTATAATAAAATTATCTATTAATAAATTAAAGTCAATAGTTTTAAGAAATAATTTTCATTATTTCTTACAAATCCAAACTTTAATTCCAATTATTCCATAAATTGTATGAGCACTTGCTGTTGCATAATCAACATCAGCTTTTAAAGTATGCAAAGGAATTGAACCATCTTTATATGATTCAGCTCTTGCAATTTCTGCTCCATTCAATCTACCACCAACCTTAACCTTAATTCCTTTAATGCCGAATCTCATAGCAGTTTGCATAACTTTTTTAATAACCCTTCTGTATGAAGCACGGTTTTCAATTTGTTTTGCAATACTTGTAGCAACAACTTGTGCATCTACATCTGGTTTATCAACTTCCATTATTTTAACATTAACATCGGCATCACCAAACTTTTTAATTTGTGCTTTAATTTTTTCAATATCAGCACCTTTTTTACCAATTAAAACTCCAGGCTTAGCTGTTCTTATAATAACATTAGTTCTATTACCAGTTCTTTCAATAATTACTTTACTAATAGCAGAATCACTATAGTTTTTCATTATATATTCCCTAATTTTTAAATCTTTTATAAGATTTTCAGCGAATTTATCTTCATCATACCAAACGGAATTCCATTTGTGATTTGTTAAAATTCTAAAGCCTACTGGATTAACTTTTTGTCCCATTTATTCTCCTTTTTCAATTAAAACTATTCTTAAATTACTAAAAGGTTTCAATATTCTAGCACCCCTACCCTTAGCTCTTGCTTTGTATCTTTTCATAACCATAGACTTACCAACATCTACTCTTTCAATGAATAAATTATCAATATCCAATCCGTGATTATTTTCAGCATTAGCCATAGCTGATTTCAATAGCTTGTTAACTATAGGAGCAACAGCCTTATTAGAAAAAGTTAAAGCCATAACAGCCTTATTAACAGGCATACCAGCAATACTTCTTGCAACAGCACTTAATTTAATAGGACTAATTCTAACGGATCTCAAATGAGCTTCAGCAGTCTTTTTCTTTGTATTTTCTTTTACCATTTTTTTCTCCATTATTTTTTAGCAACCTTTTTATTTCCTGCATGTCCGAAGAAAGTTCTAGTAGGTGCAAATTCACCAAATTTATGACCAACCATACCTTCTGTAACCAAAACAGAAACAAACTTCTTTCCATTATAAACACTAAATGTCAAACCAACAAATTGTGGAACAATTGTAGATCTTCTTGACCATGTTTTTATAACACTCTTTTTTGTAGATTCGTTCATAGCTTTAGCCTTCTTTAATAAATAACCATCTACAAACGGAACCTTCCAAACTGATCTTGGCATATTCTAACCTCTTTTATTTATGACGACTTTTAATAATTAACTTATTAGAAACTTTATTCTTCTTTCTAGTTCTACCACCTCTTGCACATACGCCAGTTGGAGAAACAGGGATTCTACCTCCTCTTGTTCTACCACCTAATGGGTGATCTACTGGGTTCATAGATTCACCTCTTACATGAGGTCTAATACCCAACCATCTAGATCTACCAGCTTTACCAATTGTAGTATTTTTGTTATCAGAATTAGAAACAGTTCCAATAGTTGCTAAACATTCCAACGGGAATTTTTTAATTTCGCCAGATTGTAATTTTAATATAGCATAACCATTATCTTTACCAGCCAATTGTGCAAACGAACCAGCACTTCTAGCTAAACTTGCACCAGCTCCAGCCTTAGTCTCAATATTATGAATTAAAGTACCAACTGGAATAATTGACATTGGCATTGTATTACCAGGTTTAATATCTAACAATTTCTTTGAAGAACAAACCTTATCTCCAACAGCTAGTTTATTAGGTGCTATAATATATGAATAAACACCGTCATCATATTTAATCAAAGCTATAAACGCTGTTCTATTTGGATCATATTCAATTCTTTCAACTGTAGCAACTACATCAAATTTATTTCTCTTAAAATCAATAATTCTATAAGATTTTTTATGACCACCGCCTCTTCTTCTAACAGTAATCTGTCCTTTATTATTTCTACCAGCTTTGCTTTTCAAAGGTTCAGTCAAAATCTTTAATGGAGAACCTTTATAAAGTCCTTCTCTATCAATAGCAATTAAACCTCTTTGTGCAGCAGTAACTGGATTATAACTTTTTATAGCCATATTTCTACTCCAATTTACCTAAATTAATATCCTGTCCCTTTTTTACAGTAACGACAGCTTTTTTAACCGAACTTCTTTTACCTTTAGTTCCCTTAAATCTTTTAACTTTTCCTTCAGTATTAATGATATTTACATTTTCCACTATAACATCAAAAATACTTTGAATCGCCTCTTTTACACTATCCTTAGTTGCAGAACCAACAACTTCAAAATAAAATTTATTATCAGCAGCTGATTTTGCAGTTTTTTCAGTAGTAATAGTTCGGACTATAATATCAAACTCTTTTCCTAAACTCATTATAATACCTCTTTCTTTACTTTTTCATAAGCAGATCTATCAAGCAATAGGAAATCATGATCCATTAAATCATAAACATTCAATGCATCAGCCTTCAAAGATTTAACACCTTTAATATTTCTGATAGATTTAATAAAGTTATCAGCCACTTCCTGACAAGCAACTAAAGGATTAACAATTTCCTGTTGAACTAATTTTTTATTTAATTCTTTAGTGCTAATAGGTAATTCTTGTAAGCCTTCAACAACATATACTTTGCCATTAGCAAACTTATCTTTAATAACTAAAGCTAGAGCTTTCTTAACAGCTTTCTTAGGCATTGTATATGAATAATCTCTAGGTTTAGGACCATGAGCTTTCGCACCACCAACAAATTGTGCACCTTTCATACTACCTTGTCTAGCAGAACCTCTACCTTTTTGCGCAAATGGTTTTTTACCAGTATAAGCAATTTCATCAACAGTCTTAGTTTTAGCTGTTGAAAATCCTCTTCTATTTGCTAATTGCCATTTAATAACTGATGCAATTAAATCTTGATTATCAGCGAGGTTTTCCGCAATAATATCCAAATCTTCTTCAGATATATTAGCATTTCCTAAATTAAAAATCTTTATCTTCATTTAACTACCTCTTTTTTGCTGTTTTTATTATCACATCTCTACCCTTAAATCCTGGAATAGCACCTTTTACACAAATAATATTATCAGTTGGATCAATATCAACAACCTTTAAATTCTTTACTGTAACTTGTTCATCTCCCAATTGTCCAGGCATTTTCTTACCTTTAAATACTTTAGCAGGACTCATTCTATTACCAGTAGAACCAATAGATCTATGAGAAACAGAAACACCATGAGAAGCTTCAAGTCCTCTAAAGTTCCATCTTTTCATACCACCAGCAAAACCTTTACCTTTACTAATACCAGTAATATCAACTAATGGAGTGCCTTCTAATAAATCAGCCTTTAATATATCACCTATATTAAAAGTTTTATCTTTAGACATCCTAACAGTAGTCATTTTTGAGTAAGGTTCTAGGTTTTTCTTTTTATAAATTCCAAGAACGGATTTACTTAATTTTTTTTCTGGATTTTTTGGCTTATCATAGGATAAAACCACATTAACATAATCTTTATCTTCTAAAGGATTAACATCACTTACACAGCATTCATAGAGCTGAATAAGTGTAACAGGAATAACAGCACCTTTGCTGTCGTATATTCTACTCATTCCTATTTTTTTACCAACTATACCTAACATTATTCATTTACCCCATTTAGTGCTATTTTAATATCAACACCAGCTGATAAATTCAAACTCATAAGAGCATTTACTGTTTGTGGTGTAGGAATAATGATCAACAATCTTTTAATTGATCTAATTTCAAATTGCTCCATACTTCTTTTATAAATATGAGGAGATCTAATAACTGTGAACTTTTTAATATTAGTAGGCAAAGGAATTGGTCCTTTAACAACAGCACCAGTTCTTTTAACAGTACCAATAATCTCTTGAACAGCTTGATCCAAAATATTGCTATCAAAAGCCTTCAAAGTTATTTTAATACCTTCTTTTTTCTTCATTTTCAAAATATTAAATTTAATAAAATAGTTTTTAACTATATATAAAAATTCAACGAGAGGTCCATATAATGGACATCGTCCTTGCATTTTAGCCACTTTATTGGCAAACGCATGTTATAGATTACCACTTATTATTTAAAAAATCAAGCTTTTATTGAAGTTTTTAACAAAAAATGGAATAAATTATAAAAAAAATAAGTATATAATAAACTATAATATTTTATAATTACAAATCCAATCTAAAAGTTATTTGATCACACGCACCACTTCTAGCATCAACTAAATCCTCATAGGTTATAATATCGCCATAGCTGTTTTCTGGTATATATTGTTGCATAGAATCATATTCAACATCTGGAATACTTTCAGAACAATATCCA
>CALXSB010000155.1 GCA_944391005.1 uncultured Rickettsiales bacterium
TGAAGTGTTGGTTTTTAATGGTTCGTAAGAATTGGTATTAATTTATGGATTTTAAATCCATTTTTAATTAAATGCTAGTAAAGTTAAGTTAAATAATAACTAATTGATTTTTTATAATGAATGCAAATCTTACAAAATATGTTTTTATTTTGATGTATTAAATAATGTTGTATTTTTTAAAATATTGTGTAATTTTGGTTGTAGTTATAAAAATGATAAAAATATAAATGAAAATTAGCAAAATTGAAATTAAAAATTTTAGACTGTTAAAAGATTTTGAAATTTATTTAGAAGACGATTTATCTCTGGTTGTTGGAAAAAATAATACTGGTAAAACTTCATTTTTAACAATTTTGAATAATTTCTTAAACAAAAATAGATTTTGCTATGATGATTTAAATATTGATTTGCAAGCGGATATTAAAAAATTTGTAAGTGACGAGGAAGAGAAACAGGCCAATACTGAAATTGGTATTAGTATGAAATTGTATATAACCTATGATGAAAATGATAATATTTCAAATATAAGTAATTTAATGTTGGATCTTGATCCGGAAAATAGAAAAATCATTATTGAGTTTTTATACTATATTGATAAAGATATTATTAATAGGATAAGAAGTGATTTTAAGAGTGTAGAGAAAACTTATATAAGTTTTGAAAATTTTATCCAAAAAATGTATAAAAATTATTTTGTATTAAAACAAAGAGTATTAGATGAAAAAGATGAAGAAAATTCAAAAGATATTGATGATATAAAAATATTGTCAAATATAATTAATTTAAAATATATAAGCGCAAAAAGAGAAGTATCAAATAATGAAGATAATAAAGGCGTTGAAACATTATCAAAAAAAGCTGAAAAATATTATAATTTGATATCAAATAATGGTGAAGATGAGATTTCGAATCTACAAAAAAGTATACTTGAAACAGATGAAAAACTTACAAAAAATTATGAGGAATTATTTAAAAATATTATTGATGAAATAGCAAAAATTGGTGGTATTAATTCTAATGATGCAGAATTGAAAATAAAATCTAATTTGCAGGATAAAAACTTATTGTCTTCAAATACATTAGTCAAGTATAATTGCAATGATAATGGAGAATTGCCAGAAAATTATAATGGTTTAGGTTATTTAAACTTTATTTCTATGATTTTTGATATATATTTGATACTTGAAGATTTTAAAAGAAAAAATAAAAAAGAAAATCCTGCTGATATAAATATTTTATTTATAGAGGAACCGGAGGCGCATACTCATCCACAGATGCAGTATATTTTTATTCGTAAAATAAAAGAATTTTTATCAAAACACAACCAAGAACTAAATTTACAAACGATAATTACAACGCACTCATCGCACATTATTGCAGAAGACGATTTTTCAAATATAAAGTATTTTTTAATTAAAGAAAAAAATGAAGTAGTTTCAAAGAATTTAAAAGATTATTTTACGAGCAACGAAGATAAAAATAAAGAATTTTTAAAGAAATATTTAACAGTAGATAGAACTGAACTATTTTTTGCAGATAAGGCTATACTTATAGAAGGAGATACAGAAAGATTGTTGATGCCAATTTTTATGAAAATAATAGATAAAGAAGGAGATGATCATTTATTACCGCTTCTTTCCCAGAATATATCAATTATAAGTGTTGGTGGCTCACATGCACATATTTTTATTGATTTTTTAAATTTTTTAGAAATCAAAACACTAATAATAACAGATTTAGATCCTGGTAGAATGAATAAAGATGGAACAGGTCATGTAAAAAAATGCGAAACATCATTTGCAGAAATAAGTATGAACTCGACAATAAAAAATATTTTGGGATGTAAAGATATAAAAGGAATAGAAAAAAACGAGGAAAAAACTTTTGATTATGATCCCAAAGAAAATAAATACAAATCAAATAAAAATGGGAGAATACATCTATCATATCAAACAGAGCAAAATGATTATACTGCTGCTAGTTTTGAAGACGCTTTTATATCCATTAATATGGAATTGATAGAATCAAAAGAAAGTAATTTTAAATCTTTATCGATAAAAAAATAAAAGAAAAAAATTATTATGAATTAGCTCAAAGTTTGAATAATCACAAGGTAGATTTTGCTTTAGATATAATATACAATATTAATGATGATTTTACGAACATACAAATTCCAAAATATATTGAAGAGGGGTTAAAATGGTTGAAAAAATAAATTCTGAGATAAAAGAGATTGAAAAATGTCTAAATAATGAACGAAGTTTTGTTTTGCAAGGTGGTGCTGGCAGTGGAAAGACGTACACATTAGTAGAAACTATTAAAAAGGCTCTTGAAATAAAACCAAAATCAAAAATAGCTTGTATTACATACACAAATATTGCTGCTGACGAAATAAAATCAAGAATTTCGTCAAGTAATTTGCATGTTTCAACAATTCATGATTTTATTTGGAGCAATATAAAAAAATTTCAAAAAAATCTAAAAATTGTTTTATTGGATATTATTAGGTATAAAAAGATAAAAGTTAATGATGAAAGTATTTTTACCGAAAATTATTTTTTGGATAAGGATATAACGTATAAGGAATGGGAAAAAATATCGGATGGTGTGATTTCTCATGACACTTTACTACTTCTTGCAGAAGAACTATTCAAAAGATATAATTTATTATCAAAAATTATAGTAGATAAATATGATTTTATATTTATAGACGAATACCAGGATACCAATGATAAGGTAATGAATATAATATTCGAGTGCATTCTAAAAACAGATAAAAAAAATATTATCGGTTTTTTTTGAGATCCAAT
>CALXSB010000156.1 GCA_944391005.1 uncultured Rickettsiales bacterium
CCCTTTTAAGGGTAGCAAGTAAACCATTCGTACGGAACAGAACAACATGGGTCTTTAGACCCTACTAGTAGAATAGCCTTATAGGCGTTTATGAAATACCACCAGCTTAGCTGGTGGATTTTTATTAATTTTCTTATTTTTTATTCTTTTACAAAGAACAAAAAATAACTAAAATTATTGCGACTTAATATTAAAGCTAACTACTGCAATTATGTAAAAATAATATATAAAACTAAATAGTTATATAGAAGTCATATAGACTAAGTTAAGTAATTTATTGTATATTAATAAAATTAACATACAATAAATTACAGACACTCTACCATTCGTAAGTATTATACATAAACTTACTCATTATAGTTTTTGACAATTAAATTTATTTAAAGCTAAGTTTATAAATTTAATTTTGTCAAAAACTTAAATCCTTAATGACTTATATGATATTTTTTAATAATATTATAAAGATTGGTTAGTAGCTGAGTAAAAATCTCGTTTTTTAATACGAATTAAACGTATTTTAATAATTTCTAGTTTTTTTAATATATTGTTTATACCGTTGTTTATTATATACTTATATTGCTGTTTTACGGTTGAACCGACGCAATTCAATCACACCTGTTGCAATGACAAGCATTGCGGTTAAATTATTATAAATAAAGGATTAAAGTCTTTTTATTTACTAAAAATGTCGGACACAGTTAATTTTTTAATAGGATTTATGTCATTTTTTGTCGGACAAATATAAAAATAAATATTGAAAAATAAAGAAAATATTTTTAAAATAAATATGACATTAAAAAACAAAAATATTAGGAAATTATTTATGGAAAATGAACATAAAAGTGAAAGGGTTTCTATTAGATTTTCTAAAGAAGAAAAAATCTTTCTTGAGATTTTAGCTAAAAAAAGTAATTACAAGACTCTAAGTGAGTTTTTAAGAAACGTTATTTTTTCAAAAGTATTGGATTTAAATAAAACAGAAGATGATACGCTAAAAAAAATTAATGATAGGGTAGCCAGAATTGTAGTACTTACTCGCGAAATAGCTAGAAAAAACTTAGGTAAGGAAGAAGCAGATAAAATTATAGCTGCTGTTAATGAAACTTTACGTAAATAAAGTTATGGATAAAATAAATAAAGAAACAAAAAATATATAGGTTTTTAACATTATTTGTATTATATAACTATATAACTATATAATTATAAAATATATTATATAGGTATATTATATAAATATATTATTTATAAATTATTACATACAAACAATATATTTTATATAATATATTTATCATTATTTTAAAGATATTACTACTTTTCTATTTAATCGTCTTGAATTTTTTATTTTTTCTTGAGACTCTCTCTCCTCTTGTTGAAACTTTTTACCATAAGAATATATTTTTATTCTAGATTCATTTATACCTAACTTTACTAAATAATATTTAACTGCTTCTGCTCTTTTAAGCCCAAGTTCATAATTGTATTGTTCTGTGCCAAGATCGTCGCAATAACCATTAAGTTTTATATTTATATGTTTATTTCTTTCTTCATTTAGGTATTGTGCTGTCAATTGCAAGTTTTGTTTTTCATTGTCTTTAATTTCATAGGAATCAAAATTAAAATATATAGTATTTGAAAATAAAACGTCTTTTTTATTTCCATAAATTACTTTATTATTATTGTTGTTGATATCATCATCATTATTATTGTTGTTAATATCAATATTTCTGTTAATATTGTTTGCTATTGGTTTTTTACTTGAACAGGATGTTATAGCAATAGCTAGTAAAAGAATATTAACTAAGTTTAGTATTTTACTATTATTTGGATTTAGATTTTTTTGTGGTTTCATTTTTTGCTCCTTTAATTGATTTATTGTTATTTATATCTTTTTCTTCATATTCTTCAGATATACCTATATATTTCCTTTCTAACAGTTCCCTTTCTTTTTTAATATAGTTTGTAAGTTCTTCTTCTGTTGGTAGGTATAGGCTATATTTAGAGGCAAATAATTGTTTACTATTATTTAAAGCTGTATATTTTACCATAGATTTACTCTTTTCAGCACATAATATTATGCCTATTGTTGGGTTATCATCTTCTTTCTTTATTTCTTCTTCAAAATATCTGACATAGAAGTCCATTTGTCCTATATCTCTATGGTCTAGTTCTGTTGTCTTCAGATCTATAAGAACATAGCACCTCAGTTCAATATTATAAAATACTAAGTCAACATAGTAATTCTTTCCATCATTAAGAGATATTCTGTATTGCCTGCCTACAAATGCGAACCCCCTACCTAGTTCAAGAATAAATTTTTGTAAATTATTCATTATTTCACTTTCCAAATCACTTTCTAAATAGTCTTTATTTTCTCGCATATTAAGAAATTCAAGAACATATGGATCTTTTAGTATATCAATGGGTTTCATATTATTAGGCTCAAGTGTCTGAATTTCGTTTCTGACTATATCTTTATTATGACTAGCAAGTAATCTTTCATAGTAAAAACTATGTATTTGTCGTTCAAGCTGACGGACGCTCCAGTTGCACTCTGCGCATTCTCTAACATAAAATATTCTCTTTTCTTCTGTGAGAAGTCTCATGATAAGTCGTATATGAGACCAGCTTAGTTTTAACAGTGCATTAGGGCAATCCTGAGATTGGGCACACAGTGTGTGCCCAATCTCAAATTGAGAACATAAAAAAGTATTATAAAATTGTCTCATATCTTTAAGGCTTCTCTCGCTAAACCCCTTCCCAAACTCTTTCGTAAGTCTCTCCGATAGATACTTAATCAAATAGCTGCCATATTCAGCCCTTTCTTTTCTGCCCTGTGCTTCATAGATATACTTACCTATATTCCAATAGGCATTAACCATTTCAGAATTTACTGTTCTGGCAATATTATTTTGAGCATTTATCAGGGTATTTCTAATACTCTGATAAACAGTCTCTTCCTGTAATTCTTTTAATTCAAATTGTTTGTCAAATTTTATATTATCTTGCTCTTTTTTAGTTTTCATATAGATTATATATATTTTCTATCAAAAAATTACCAATAAATTATTAAAAAAACAATCATAATTTCTTTAATATACATATTATATCATTTAATGAATTTTCTATTTATCAAATTCAATTTCATTTTGTATATGTTTAGAAATGTAAGAATCATTACTTATTGTTTTAATTGGTTCAATTGTTTTATTAATTTTGTTATTCAATCCCATTTTTCTGTTTAAACTATCATTAGTTCTTGTTTTATCAAATATTTCTAAAGCATTAACATTTTCACCAGTTTTATTTAACAATTGTTCTATTACTCTATCTTTATTATCAACTATTAGAGTAATATTGTCTTTTGCTCTTGATAACTCAACATAAAAACTTTTTTGACTTGTAAGGTTTGTTCTATATGATTCTATGGGAACTATAATATTTTTACTAGTCATACCCTGAGCTGAATATGTAGTTGTAGTATAGTTGTAGTCTAAATATTTAAGTTTTGGATCGTTTTTAGTAAATGAAATTTCTTTACCTGTATTTTTATCTTTAAAAGTTAAAGATGTTTCAGTAATAGAGGTTAATTCTATTGCATCACTCTTTTCTATGCTGAGTTCTTTAAAATCTTTTGTCCATTTTAATTGATCACCTTTTTGAAATGGTAAATTTTTTATTCTAAAAACATCAAAATTTTTAGCTCTATCTATATTAAGTTTGATTTCTTTTTTATCATCAATATTTTTTATAATTATTTCATTTTTAATACTGTCAATTTTTTCTACTTCATATTCTTTATTTAATTCTATACCATATTTTTTATAATTTTTGTTAAAAATTATTATATCTTTAATTTTATAATTATTTTTGTATTTTTTTTCGGCGTTTGTTAAAGATTGTTGTTCAATTACACTTATATTTTTGTCAAAAAGTATATCTTGGCCAATCAAAAAATCTTTTATCTTGCCAAAAAATTTTTCAGTTTTGCCAGTCCTTTCATTTTCTAATTTATATTCTTTTAATAGTTCCTGTCTCAATAAAAAGTTTATAGAATCTTTAGTTTCATTTGATGGCGTTATAATCAAAGTGTTTTTTCTATCTTTTTTTGAAAGATCCATATACTGTTTAACAACGGTTTCAGCCATTTCATATTTTAAATTACCAATACTATTCTTTTGCTCTGCAATTTTCCATTGTTTTTCAATGGCCGTTTTAATAATATTAAATTTATTTATTTCTTTTTTAGATTTTTGTTCCAAGGTTGATATATATTTTTCTGCAGCTTTTATATTTACAATTAAGTTTTCAGCTTTTTTTCCTGATATTATTTTATTAATATTGTCGTCTTTGATTGAGCTGTCAATATTTTTAATCATATTAACTATATCACTAATAGTAGTTGTTTTTTCTATTTCTATTATATTTTTATCTAATCTCTTGAAGACATCTTTTATATCTTGATTTATTGTATCATATACGGCTTCTTTTATATCTAAATTTTTTTGTCTTTGTATATTTCTCATTTCAGTTTGAGATATTCCGTTTTTTTGCATCTGTCTAAAAGGACTACCAGCATTAACTGCATCTAGTTGCATTTTATCTCCCTGAAGAACTACTCTAACATCTAATTTATTTGCAATAGTAATCAAATTTTTAATTTGTGCTGTATCAGCTAAAGAACTTTCATCTAATAAAAGTATTGTATTTTTAAACTTCTCTTTTACCCTTTTTAAACCTTTATCGGTTCCTCTATTATTTGCATACCCATCATATTTTTTTAAAAATCGCTGCATTGTTTGTGCTTCAATGTTGGCTTCTGTTGCAAGTGTTTTAACAGCTTTGTTTGTAGGAGCTAATCCAACAAGTTTAAAGTTATTTTCACTAAGAATTTCATTCAAGGCTCTTATAGCATATGTTTTTCCAACACCTGCAAATCCTTGAATAGCTATAATACGATCTTTTGTATTCAATACAAAATTGACTGTTTCTTTTTGTTCATTATTTAAGGTTTTATATGCGTAAGTTTTCGTATTATATTCTTCAATATTTTTATCTAGTTTAATCCGTTCAAGTGTATTTTGGCCTTCTTTCATTAATTTTATAATGTCTGTTTCCATACTAATTTGTTTGTATGTAGAGTATTCCTTAAGTGGAGCATTAAAAAATAAACAATAATCCTTGTTGGTAGTCAACTCTTTATATATTTCGGATATACTTGCTTTTCCAAAGTTGTTTTTTTCAAAATTTTTTATTACATCTTCACGAGTAAATATTGAATTTCTTTCCGATAAATGATCTATGGAATTTCTTATATGATAATTTATGGAAATATTTTTTCTATTTATGTTGTTATTTTTAGCGACATTTTCTAAATTAAGCCCGTTTATATCAAGTTGAAATTTCCATGCGGATTTTAGTTTATCCATACTAATGTATTTAGCTTTTGTTTTTCTTGTTATTTTTGTTATACCTGCTTTAATTTTGCCATCCGCATAATCTGTTAGTCCAAGCTCTTCAAGTTTTTGTTTTATTTCGCTACTTCTAGTAGAAAACAAATTTATTATTTCTGTATTTACGCCCTTAATTTCAAAATTTTCTCTTTTGGCATCAAATTCTATTTCATATCCTTCTTTTCTAAGTTGATTTGCAAGTTCGTTTCTATATATAAAACCAAGAAATTTTTTATTATTAAAAATATCCTTAAAAAATGCACTACCAGCCTTGTCGTTTTCATCAAATGTTATATTATAAACTACACAATGGGTATGCAATTGAGGGTCTAACGCTCTTGATGTATTTTCTGTAAAAAGTGTTGCTATCATATTATCCATTCTTTTAACAAATTTTCCATCTTCATTTTTTGTCCTTCTATATATAAAATCCTTTTCTATATATTCTAATGTATTTTTAACAGCTATTTCATGTAATTCTTGTATTTTTTTATCTTTTAATTCACAAACAACAGAAACGCTTTTGGGGGCAGAAAATGTTAAATCAATTCCCGAAGCATGCTCTTTACGGTTATTACACAAACTAATCTCTTCTCCATCAAGAATAGTTTTTCCATTTAATATATTTTCAAAATCAGCTTTATCAAATTCCTTTCCAAGTAATTTCAATTTTTCGGCACCTTTCCCGAACCATTCTGGTCTTACATCTTTATTTCCATAATAATCGCCAGTTGTATAATAATTACTTGCGTGTTTGCTGCTTATATTTGCTATTGATAACATATTTCCCCCTTACAAAATATCGTCAAAATTATTCTTAGTATTATCTTTATCATTTTTTTCATTTAAATTTGAATCTTCTCTATTTTTATTATTTTCGATTTCCAATGATTCTTTAGAATATTGCTGAGCTAATAATTGAAGTTCTGGAGATAATATAAGATTATTAATATTTGCGTTTAAATTTTGTTCTGCATTTTTTAAAGTTTTAGTAGTATTGCCTTCTTCTATTTTATTAGCTATTTTATTTTCTGGATCACTTGATAAAACATTGCTATTAAATTCGTTAGAGTTATTATTAATATCAATATTTTGTATATTTATATTTTTTTCTATATTATCAGAATTATAACTAATTGAATCAGTTGTATTTTTAATAGTTCTTCTAATAAAATCTTCTGAAATATTGTTATAGGTTTTTGGCTTTATTTTAATTTGGCCAGAAAGGTAGCAATAAGCTGTTATCTTAATGGGACAAGTATAAAAGGTACTCAAAAAGTTATAGAATTATCTTTTAATATTAAACTTTCTTATTCAGTATTAGAGAATTGGCTTAAAAATGCTAATAAAATACTGGAAGAAAAACTTAAAGAAAGACAAAAATTAGAAAAATCTAGAACAATAGAAATGTTAGAGATGAATGAAGCACAAAGCAGAACCGATGATTGCTTGCAGACAATCAGTAACCTGTCGGTCGGCGAAGTGCCTACTGAACGAAGTGAAGGAGACATTATTTAGCTAGATTTAATAGAAAAACCAAAAGATATAGTAAAAGTATAGAGATGTTAGAGTATAGTTTGTACTTGTTGTTTGATAAGTTGTATTGGGGATTAGTGATTAAGTAGTATATTAAAAGTTAGCAATATCAAATATTTAATATTTATTGACTAATAAAATTATATGATTATTATATTAGATGTATTTAATTTTAAAAATTATTTAAGGTAAAAACATGAAAGAAGTAGAAGTTATTTTAAGTGAAGAAATAGATTTATTAAAAATTTGCGCAGCTTCACGTTGTTAATTTAAATAAAAAAATCCACTAGATGAATTGGTGGATTTTTTTTATATTTCTAATAAGCGATCAATTTTAAAAGAATTAAAATCAAACATAAGAATATTATTAAGTGTTTTTATTTGTTTTTTATAATTCATAAGATACATTATAATATCATATGATACAAAATTTGAGATTATGGAATTTGTTACTCCAAAAGAACTTTTGCAAATATTTATATTTTTAAAATTTGCGCTATTTAAAAGTTTGTTTAGCTTGTTTAAATATTTGTTTTTTTTGGATGTTGTAGTTAGTAATGGCCCAATAGTTCCGTTGTCTACTGATAAACCACAAAATATTGTTGGCAATTTAAATTTGATAGAGATATTTAATATAATTTTTTTTATTTCTAATATAGGTGTATCAGCAGAACAAATTATAAAATCAATTTTTGGTAAAGCATTTATAATTTCAAACAAATCTTTTTCACTGTTGATCTTTTTGTTAAATATATTTATTTTAAGATTATTATATTCATATGTTATTTTATTTTTTATTACTTCTAATTTATTTTTTCCTATATCATTAATATTAAAATAGAACTGTCTATTTAAATTTGTTATATCTACTGTATCGTAGTCTATTAAGGTAAAATTTTTAATGTTTATAGCTAGTAATTGTCGCAATATTTCAGATCCAACGGCTCCTAAACCAATAATCATAATATGTTTGTTTTGTAAATAATTAAATTTTGTGTCTGTATAAGTTTTTAAATTATTTTCACTTGTATTTAAAAAATAATATTGTGTTCTATTAGTTGGGCTGTTTTCTTTTAAATGTTCATAGGTTTTTTTGGAAATTTTTTTCAATATGTCCTTGTTTTCTAAATAATTAACAACTTCTATTAAATTGGAAGATAAATTATTTTTATTAATAATTAGAAATTTATCTTTATTATAATTACTTTTTAAAAAATTATATACAGTTTCATTTTCTATTTCTATTGTTAAAATTTTTTTATTATCCATTATAGACAATAAATTATTTTCTTTAAAATTTAAAATTTTATTTTCTTTAAAATAATAATATTTATTCATCAACATTTTTTATGTATTTAATTTTTTATTGATTTTAATTTAATATTTTTTAAAATAAAGTCATATTTAATTTTTCTTAATAAAAAATGTTTAATTTTTTGAGAGAAAAAGAATCTTTTTATATTTTTGATAAAAATACTTTAATTTCAAATATACGGAATTTAATTAATTTTGAAAAAGATTTCAACTCTCAATTTATTTTGGCTGTAAAATCGAATCAAATAAAAGAATATATTAATTATTTTTTTAAATATAATGTTGGATATGATGTTTCAAATTTAAGAGAATTTAATTTTATTAAAAAATTTTTAAACAAAGATAGTATTATTTCTGTTACTGGTCCATTTTTACTGTCTTTTAATAAAAGAATAATACAACAAAATAAAAATTTAAATATTATATTTAATGCAGATTCTCAATTACAATTAAGAAAAATAAAGGAATTTATTCATTGGAATAAAGCTAATAATATTGTAATTGGAATTAGAGTTAATATAAATTCTTTTACAAGAAAAATTGTAATAAATCCAAGAATAAGCAGATTTGGTATTATTGATATTAAAAATTTAACACCAGAATTTATTATTAATAATAATATTTCTTGTATTCATTTGCATTTTGTTGGAGAAAAAAATATGGAAACTTTTGTGTATATATTTAATAAATTAAAAGATATAATTAATAATAAAAAATGCCAAAAAATTATTAAATATATTAATTTTGGTGGGTTTGAAAATTATTTTCAAGATGGAAATTTTGAACAATTAAGAACAATATTAATAAAAAGTAGAGAATTTATACCTTTTAATATAAAAATAATTTTTGAACCTGGACAATTTTGGTTTAAAAATGCTATTTCAATAGTTTCTACCATAATCGACATAAAATATAACATTTTAAAAGATAGTCCAATTATAATTTTAAATATATCTTCAGAATGTCATTTAAAATGGAGTAATCCTAGAATAAATTTTGTAAATGATTTGTTAAAAAATAACAATAAAGAAAATTCAAATGTTTTTTTTGTTAAATGTCCAGTTTTTGGAAATACATGTTATGAATCGGATTTTATTGGTTTTTTGTATATAGAAAAAAATATAATTAATGATTTTAATAAATTGATTAATCAAAAAGTTTTATTGGAAGATATTAATATTTATTCTGTTTCTTGGAACCATGAATTTAATGGTATTAAAAAATTGAAAATAATTGAGAAATAAATTTATGAAATATAATTTTTTTGAATATAAATATAAAAACAGAAAATTAAAAGAAGTTGAATATCTTTCAAAATATTTAAATAAAGAAAATTTTGAAATATTTAATAATAATTCTAATAAAACTGAAATTAAAAATTTAATTAAAAAACAAACTATAGAGAAATTTAAAAATTTTCCAGAGACAAATCTTAGTTATGATGAAAATAAAAATATAGAAATTTTTCCAGGTTTATTAATAAATGATTATACATATCAACGGTCAGGGTTTAATTTTACAAAAGATTTTTTAGTTAAAAAATTATATGAGTTGGAAGTGGATGGTGCTTATTATACATTTTTTACTAATTGTGGAATGACAAGTATTACAAATCTTTTGATGTCATTAAACTACATTGGTGGTTTTAATATTTGTTTACCACAGGATTGTTACTATGAATTAACAGAATTTATTAAATATAATACATTTAATAAATTAATATTTAATAATAATTTAAATACACTTAAAGAAAATGTTAGGAATATATTATATGTTGATTCCGTTTCTACAATAAATCCATATAAGATTTTATTAAAAGATATTCAAAAAAAGAAAGATATTTTTATAATTATAATCGATAGCTCTTGTTTTGATTTAAATCATAATAAAATTTTTAAAAATATTTTAAACAAAATTTTGTTAAGTGGAATATTTGTAGTAATATTAAGAAGCCATATGAAATTAGATTTTATGGGGACTGAATATTCAAGGTTGGGTTCAACAACATTTATTACACCTAAAACAACAACAATAAATAAATTAGAGTTATTTCAACAAATTATAAATTCTTACAATAATATTCAGAGAATTATGGGTACAACACCAAATTTATATGATATACCTGAATTTATGGTTGATAAAAATATAAAAGATTTAAATTCCATAAGAATTAATCAAATTAAAAATAATACAAAATTATTATATGATATTTTGATAACGGAATGTGTTGATAAATTTAAAATTATAAAACCATATCATGAATTATTTATAATAATTAAAATAACAAAAGAATTGGATTTAATTAAAATTAGAAAAATTATTAGAGAATTTTTAAGTAAATTATTTATTAAAGGATATAATTTTGTTTTAGGTGCTAGTTTTGGACTTGATGTAATTGTTTTTGATGCTTATAAAGATATTGAAGGTAAATATAATTTAAGAATTTCTTTATCAGATTATCCAAAAAATATTATTATTAAACTTGCAAAAAAATTATTAATTTTAGTAAATAATATATGATAAATTTTAGATTAGACTCAAAACCTTTTGTAAATGATTTTAGGTTTGTAAATGATTATTCAGGTATAATTTTATATTCAGCAATTGCCGATCCGTTGTTTAAGTATAATAGTAAGTCAAAAAAAATTATTAAGTATGCTTGTAAAGAATATAATTATGATATAAACAGAAATGAATGGTATTTTATTATTAAAAATAATTTATTTTTTTATGATGGTACTAAAGTAACTGCTAATGATTACAAAGATTCCTTAATTTTTGTTATATTAAATAATATTTTTCTAAGATTTTTGTTTATAGATATAGAAGGATTTACGTTAAATTATGATGATTTGAAAGCTAGTTTAAATAAATCCATTTCAGCATATGGTGATATTTTGTCTATAAAATTAAATAAATTAAATTTCCATTTTTATAAAAATTTATCTATAATAAATTTATCTCCAATAAAAAATAATATAACATCCGGACCTTTTTATATTTTTAAACAAAATAAAAAAGAAATAATTTTAAAAAAAAATATTTATTTTAGAACTAATATAAAACATGATTTTATTTCATTTAAAATTTCAAACAACAGATATAGAGATATAAGATTATTTAAAGAAAAAAAATTAGATATAACTTGTAATACGATGTTTCCATTAAATAAAGTTAATTATTATAAAAATAATAAAGAAATAAAAAATTTTTTTTACTATGAAAATTTTATTTTTTTTAATTTTATAATATTTAATACAAATTTTTTTGATAAAAAATACCTTTTGTTAAGAAAAGCTATTATAGACTTAATACCAAGAGATTTAATACAAAAAAAAATACATTATGCTTTTAATGATTCTAACAATTTAATTCTTAAACCATATAATATTTCTTTATTTAACTTTAGTGAAAAAAGAGGATTAAAATATTTACATACATATTTTAATATAAACAAATTAGACAAAATCAATATTAAACTTGCTTACGATAATTTTTATCCAAATAAACATATAGCAAATATTTTAAAAGAGACATTTAAAAAATATAATATAAATTTAGAACTTATAGAAGATGATTATTATAATAATATAAATAATTTATATGATATAAAATTAGTCCTAGAATATCCATTTGTATTAGATAATATGTTTTTTTATAATTTAATTTCTAACATTAAATTATTACAAAATAATAATATGGATTTGGCAAATTATTTAAAAATATTAGATTCATCAAAATCAAACAAAAAATATAGGTTAGATAATTTTAAAAAACTTAATAAAATTTTGATAAAAAACGGTATAATATTTCCAATTTTAAAAGGATATAGTTGTTATTTAATATCTGATAAAATAAAAAAATTTGATTTTAGAGAATTAAATTTTAATTCCCTATAAAAATTAAAAATTATGTTGTTTTTCTTGTATGTTTCTTTTTTTATAAAAAAAATTATTAAATTTATCTTTTAATGAATTTGAAATATTACAAAAAAATTGCAAATTTTCATAAAATACATCAATTACATTATCTGTTTTTGAATTATAACTAATGCTATGCTCTTTTAATGATTCTTTTATTCTTTCTTCTCTATGTTCAAAAAAATCATAATTTACAGCTTGTATTGATAGTAATTCTTCATATATTGAGTTTCTCTTTTTTTCTGCCAATTTTATGAAATTTCTAATTCTAGTTAATTCTTTATTACTTTTTAAATCAATGTTTTCATCTAATAAATCCGTAAAATTTAGATTCATAGATTTTAAAGTTTGGATTGAATTCATAAAAGATTCTTTTATTGCAAGTCCTTCTGGAATTATAATTGTAAGTATAAGATGGCAAGAAGTTATAATTTCATCTAAATAGATTTTTTCACTATCACTTTTTAATAAATCTCTTATTTTTACAAGTTCCTTACATAAATTAAAACTATTTTCATAATACTTATTTAAACTTTCTGTGTTACATTCAATACACATATTTCTTGCTTCTTCAAGCAAATTATTAAAAAATGGCAATTTTTTATATCTTAGAATCTCAAAATACCATAAATATTTTTCAGTTTGACATATTATTGGAGATGTATGAAAAACCTCTCTTGAAAATTTTTCAACACTATTTAATATTGAATTATCAACAGTTTCTGGTAAATGAACACATAAACTTTCAGGAGTAAATTCAAATAAAATTTTCGTATTTTCTATTGTAAATAATTGTATATTATCAAAAATAAATAATCCACCCCAATTTATATCTTGTTTTAAAGTCAATTGAAAAGTTTTGTTTTTAGATATAATTTTTCCATTTATTGCGTCAATTGTTATTTCTGTTCCAGTTGGATATAGTTTACAGGCATTAGCAAAACCAACTATACAAGGTATTTCTAATTCCCTTGAAACAATAGATGCATGTGATAAAATTGAACCTTGTTCTGTTATTATTCCACTAGCTTTTTTCATTGCTGGTAAATATCTTGTATCTGTATAATTAGCTACAAGTATTGCTCCTTCTGGAAAATTATTTATATATTTTTCAAAATCTTCTTCATCATCATCTAAAAGAACAAATGTTTTAGAAGTTGAAACACCTCTTGACGATATGGTTGTTTGAGACATAGTATTAACAGGAACAAATACTTCTTTGGTTATTGGTCTAGCTTGCACAATCCAAACTTTTCCATTTTTATCTATACACCATTCAATGTCCATAGGAATATCTGAATTATTTTTTATTTTTTCTATATAAGGAATTAATTTTGATATATACCTTGAATTTAAAATTTTTCCGCTTAAATCAATACTATCAGTAGAAATTGTTTTATCATCTTTGTAATAAAAAATAACTCTATTTGGAATTATTTGACCACTAACAAGTTTATCAGCTAAACCTTCTGTAAATTCATTTAAAACAACTTTTCTTCCATCGTAATTTAAAGCTTCTGTAAATGAAACACCAGCTATTTCCGGTTCAATCATTTCTTGGATAACTATACCCATATCAATTTTTTCATTATCATTCTTATAAGATAATATTTTATTAGTAGAAATACCAGAATAAATCTCTTTAATAGCATTTAAAATATTTTCATAATCTAATTTTACATTTAATTTACTATCAAAAACTCCAGCAAATGATTTTTCTGCTCCATCTTCACCTAATGCGGAAGATCTAATTGCTAATTTAGCATTTTTAGGAAATGCTTGTATTAATTCCAAAATTTCTTCTTTACTATCAACAAGATTATTGGCAATTTTAAAAACATATTCGGGATTTAAAGCAAAACCATATGGTACAGGTAAATTGTTTCTTTTTAAAAAAGCTAATCCATAAGCTTTTCCACCAAATTCAGCATCGGCTTTTTCTAATGTGATTATTTTTTTGTTATTATACATTAATATTTTATTTATTGTTTAACAATAATTATTTATAAAACTTATTATAAAAAAAACAACAAATATTTATAAGATTAATTATTATATGATTTCTTATATATTCTAATATTTGTTATTATTAATAATATTAACAATTGATAATAACTAAATAGTTTATGAATTTCTTATATATTATAATGGTTTACAAAATATTGATAGATAACAGAAAAACTTATATTAGATAGTATACGGAATAATATAATAAAATATAACTTAAACAAATTATTTAAAGGATGATGTTATATTTTTATTTGCTTGTTGAATATTATTTAAAAAATATTTCTGTTTGTTTATCAAAATTATCAATATATTATTACTTTGTTTTATAATACAAATTTGAGTTTTTAAATTGTTAAATATGTTATTTTTTTCTAATTCTTTATTTTTTCGTATTCTTTAAATACTGAAATCATTACTATTGTAAATATTATTAATAATATTCCAAATAAATTATAAATATTTAATGTTATTTGTAAAAAACTATATTCAATAATTATAGCGAATAAAATTCTTATTAAATTTAAAGGTTGTAAAAATACTATATTTTTATAAGTATTTAACTTATTTGAGATTAAAAAGTACATACTGGATATAAGTACCATTAAAGTCAATATTATCAAATAATTATTATTTATTAAAGTTATATTTTATAATTGAATAAGCATATAATTATTGAAAATATTAAAGAAATTGATCTAATCATTATTGATCTATTTAAAATATTTTCTGTTGGGAATTTTCTTGGATATAAATGAAATAATGTGAAAATATTACAGATAATAAACATAATATACACCAAGTTTACCACTGTTAAAATAAACAATTGCACCAGTATCAATTAAACCAATATTATAATAAACCAATTTTGATATTTTATTTTTTCTTTAAAAGAATTAAAGAAAACAGCATAATAAATATTGGTGTTAAAAATTTTAAAGTTTTTGCTTCAACTAAATAAGTGTACTTCAAACCATAATACCAAAAAGATAAAGATATAAAAAACAATATTCCGACTATTATATTTGATTTTATTTCTTTTTTATCAAAAACAGTTTTTTTATTTTTAAAAATTTGATATGGTACAGAAAATAACAAAAATACTAATGCATTTAGAAAAATTATTTGATATACATTATATTTTTGAACTAATAACTGTGTAAAAAATGAGGGTTTTCTGGACTGAAGTTTATTATTTTTTATTAAGCTTTTATAAAAAATGGTATATTATATAAAATTGTTGATTTTAATATTTTTGTATAATATATTATACAATATAACAATAATATATAAAAGTGATAACTGAAAAGATTATAAACAGACCAATATATCTTGAAAAACTAAAATCTTTGCAAGGAAAAACTGACCTTGTAAAAATTATTACTGGTGTTAGGCGTTGTGGCAAATCTAAATTGCTTTTATCTTTTCAGATGGATTTACAATTTAATAGTAAAGTAAGTAGCAGACAAATCATAGGCATAAATCTTGAAGATTTATTGCAAACTAGAGAAATAGGTCTTTCATATAATGATAAAGGACTATTAACTGGCTATGAAAAACTATTAGACTTTATTCTCACTAGGATCAATCCAAATGTAATGACCTATTTGTTTATAGATGAGGTTCAACTATTAGAGAATTGGCAAAGGGTAGTTAATACATTAAGATTAAAAGGCAATATAGATATTTATTTGACTGGTTCAAATGCCTATATGTTTTCTAGCGATTTAGCAAATTTCTTTGGGGGCAGATATATAGAAATAAAAATGTTGCCCTATTCACTTGCAGAATATTATAATGCCTATTCAAATTCCGCACATCTCATTGTCTCAAAAAATCGCGAAGAATTTCTCAACAGATACAACCTAGAAACTGTATATAAAAAATACATATTGGAAAGCGGTTTCCCTCAAACCCTAAGTTTTTTAAGTAATAGGCAGCTTATAAACGATTATTTAATGGATACGGTATATCTCAATACCGTTCAAAAGGATATAGTTCAAAGGTTTAATATATCAAATGTAAGTAAGCTTGATTCACTAACTAGATTTTTATTTGATAATATAGGAAATGAAACATCTATAAGGGGAATAGAAAGGGGATTAGCAAGCATTAATCAAAATATATCTGCCATGACTATAGACAATTATGTTCAAGGGCTTTTAGACGGTTATCTGCTGTATAAATGCGATAGATATGATATTAAAGGCAAACAAATTTTAACAAATGTTAACTCAAAATACTATGCTGTAGATATTGGTTTGAGAACTGCCTTACTTGGTCATGAGGATAAAGATACGGGGCGAATATTGGAAAACATAGTTTATTTAGAATTATTAAGAAGGGGCTATAGGGTTTATGCCGGCAGAATAAGCTCAAGAAAAAACATAGAAGTGGACTTTGTAGCCCAAAAACCCGGCGAAGAAGTAGAATATTATCAGGTTGCCCTATATGCATTATCATCGGAAGAGACACTAAAAAGGGAATTAGCATCGCTAGAGGAAATAGACGATAACTATCCAAAATATCTATTAACTATGGATGAAGGCAGCGGAAATAATAAAGGAATAAAACGAATAAATGTTTTAGAGTGGCTGATAGGTAATTATTAATTAAATAATAAAAAATAGTGGTTTTTTATATTATTTTTACTTATCGCCAATAAACAAATTTAAAAAGATACCTAAAATTAAAAACACAAACTGTAAAATAAATAATTTCAACAATATTTCTATGAGGCGTTGTAAAATATAAACAAAATTTTAATAATTTAAAAATAAAAAACTATAGGTTTACGTTCATAGTTTTTTTAAAAAAAATTATAAATTTTAGCAAAAATTTAATGAAAAAAATTTAAAATTTACTACTTGCATGTTGAAAAATAAGCTGTAAAATTTTTCATTTTTACTATAGGTTTACGTTCATAGTTTTATAGGTTTACGTTCATAGTTTTTAAAAAGAGATTCTTTATTTTTCAAAGGTTGAAAGGCAATTTTTTTTTAACCAATATAACTACTAATACAACTACTAATACAACAACTATTAAAGTTGTTGTTGTTTTTTGGTAAATTTTATTATTTAAATTTGGTAAAAAGTAAAAATCAATTTTAAGGCGTCAAATTTAAACGAGAAATGATGAAGATAAGTTAAAATATAAAAAGTATCATAAAATAAAAAGAATGTGTTTAAAATTGAAAAAAATGCCCTTTAAATTGATTTTGATTTTTTAGTAAAATTTTTTTAAGAAAAATTATATTTTTTATTTTTAACAGATTTATTTTTTTGTCCATATTTTTTGTTAAATTTTTTTACTTTATTTAAAGTATAAACTTTACTTACTTTAAATAAATTATTTACTTTAAATAAATTATACTCCTTGACTTTTTAAAAGAATGATTTATTAGTAGCTATGTATACTTTATTTAAAGTATAAACTTTATTTACTTTAAATAAATTATTTACTTTAATTAAATTAAATAAAATATTGCAAATATGAAAATAGTAGTTTTCAATCTAAAGGGTGGACAAGGTAAATCAAGTATTGCCTTGAATATAGCTTTGTCCCTTAATTTTGATGTAATCTCTAATGATAAAATAACAAAATTAGAAAAAATATTGCCGGAAGATAATTTTATGAAGATAGAAAAGGATCAAGATTTTCCAGATATTATAGAAAATTTAAATATTGTGTATGATCTTGGTGGATGGATTGATAAAAGAGCTGTAAAACCAATAAAAGAGGCTGATCTTGTTATTATTCCAATGATAAATACAGAAATGAATAATGAAGTATCCATTAATAGTATAAATCAAGTAAAACAGTTTAATGATAATATCATGTTAATAGTCAATAAAAGCAGAAAAAATGATTTTGAATATATTAAGAATGATGTTATAAAAACATATTTTCCTGATGATGATTTTCCAATGTTTGAAATTATGGATACTACGGCATTTGAACAAATGGTAAAAAGAAAAATGTCAATACATGATATTGTAGAATCAGATCCTCTTTTAAAATATAATTACAGAAAAGTTAACGGACAATTTGACAAAATATTAGATTTTATTAATAACCTATAAATAATATGAGTTTAAAAGATATAAAACAACAACAGATTACATTATTGAATGAAAATTTGTTTGAGAAGGAACAAAAAAATGAAAAAAATAATAAAAAAACTAGATTAAAAAAAGAAGAAGAAAAACAAAAGCATTGTGTTTCTATGTATTTTACAGATTCTGAATATAATGAATTGTTAAATGCAAAGGGAGATGTTTCACAATCTTTATTTTGTAAAAAAATTGTACTTTCTTTAATTAATAAATAATTTATTTAAAGTAAATAATTTAAATAAATTAAAAAATGTGAATAAATTAAATAAAGTATTTAAAGTGTTTAAATTATTTACTTTAAAAAATGTAAAGGTAAATATGACTGATAAAGAAGAAAAAGAAAAGAAATATATTGATTTTAAAAAGACGAAACCGGAACAGTTAGATCTATTTTCGTTTAATAATATTTATATTGATAAACGAGAACAATATTCAAACACGGTGGAACTTTATGATATAATTCCAAAATATATTCATGACGATGTTGAACGATACAGAACAAAAGAGGGGTTGTTAAAACCTATTACTAGAAATTTTAAATTCAGAAAACAGGATATGATTTTAAACGTATCCCCAGCCTATATATTTGATAAAGAAAAGGCTTATTTTCCATCTCAAAGAGAAGAGATTATTGAAGATGTCTTAAGAAAGTTTGCAACTGATTGTGAACGTAATGAATTTTTAGACGATAGATTATCAGTAAAATTTTCTTTATATGATCTATGGAAAGAACTCAAAAAAATAAAACATGAATATAATTATTCACAGATAAGAGAATCGCTAGAAATTTTATCTAAAACAAATATAGAGATAAAAAGCGTTGATGGCGAAATTTCATTTTCTTCCAACATGTTTGAAACATTCGGACAAGTAAACGCCAACACTCCTAATGAAGATAGCAAAACAAAAAATAATGATACAGAAGAATATAACAAAAATGTTATATATTTTGTTCGTTTTAATAGTCTTGTATCTGAAAGCATTAAAAATAAAACGTGGCGTGTTATAAATTATGAGCAATGTATGAAATATAGAAAAGCTATAAGCCGATGGCTTCATAAACGTATTTCTCATATGTTTTTAGTCGGCAATATAGAAACACCTTTCAATATATTGTTGTCCACCATAATAAGAGATAGTGGAATGAAAGAGTATGACCTTATAAGCGGCAATATTAGACAGGTTGAAGAATGTATTAAAGAAATGATTAAAATTGGTTCTATTGATAGGTATGAGATTGAAAAGGTATTTTCCGAAACTAAAAAAAATAAAATTGAAGATGTAAAATTCTATCTATGGGTATCTCAATCATTTTATAATGATATTCAACTTGGATTTTTAGCGTTGCAGGATCACGGTAAAATAAAACAAATTCAAGATACTGCAAAAAATAATAACAATATAGACATAAATAATGCAACTGAGGATGAAAATAAAACAAATGATAATCTTAAAGAGGAAATAAAATTTTTACTAGAAAAAGTTAATATTTCCGAAAAAGATATTAAAAAAATATTGTCATCAAAAAAGAATGAAGCAAAATTACAACAGATAAAGCAAAATATAGAAGTGGCAGTTGAATATATTAAGAAAGAATCAGAAGAAAATATCAATTGCAATAATTTAGCAATTATTCTTTCAAGCATAAAAGATAATTGGGAAAATTCTGAAAATATTAAGCAGGGCTGTAGTGATGAGAAAATAAATTCTGATTATGAAAAAGAGGCACGAATAAACAAAATAATATCAGAAATAAAAAATAAGGATTTTAAAAAAATATCAATTAATTTAATTAAGTATTTTGGCGACGATGTTTATATTACTTGGTTATCAAAATTAAATTATGTTTCAATAAATGATGGCATATTGACTTTATCCTGCGACAATTTATTCGTAGTAGACAACATAAAAAGAAATTATCTAAATGGCGTTTATAAAAAAGAAAATGGAGAAAAAGTTTTATTAAGAAAAGGGATTAAAGAAATAGCACAGGAAACAGTAAAGGGTATCAAAAAAATTGAAATAAAGTAGTTTACCATTAATAACCCTATTTTTATACTGCCATTTGTTGAAAATCATATTAAATTTTATTTGAAAAATAAAATATTTTTTATGGAGAATACAACAAATTTAAAGCTTCCTTTATTGATACCTAATCAATCTCAAAAGGAAATCACACATAATGAGGCATTAATTATAATTGATAATATTTTGCAAAATGGTGTTATAGATAAAGATTTAACAACTCCGCCAACAGAACCTAATAATAATGATATTTATATAGTTGGAAATAATGCAACCGGTGATTGGGAAAACAAAGACAAACAAATAGCTTTTTATGACAATGGCTGGAGGTTTATTGAACCAAGAGAAGGGTTTATTTTTTGGGTTAATGATGAAGATAAGCTTTATACCTATAATGGCACAAACTGGACTGAAACAGTCGCGGGAAGTGGAGGTGGAAGCGGTGATATCAGCGAATTAAATGACTTAACGGATGTTTCAATTGTTTCTGCAAGCCAATATGATATTTTGCAACACAACGGCACAAGCTTTACAAATACAAAATCTCTGCAGCAATTGTCAATGGTTGGCATAAATACAGAAGCTGACACAACAAATAAATTAAGCATAAAAAGTGATGCTGTATTGTTTGATAGAGAAACTTCTGACATACAAATAAAAGTAAATAAAGCAACTTCAACAGACACAGCAAGCTATTTATTTCAAACCGGATACAGCGGAAGAGCTGAGTTTGGACTAACTGGAAGTGATGACTTTACATTAAAAGTTTCAAATGATGGAAATATATGGAAAGATGCTTTTGTAGTTGATAAAGAAAGCGGTGATATTGATTTTAAAGGTATTATTACAAATAATGGAAGCAGCATAGGAAGCATAATTTCAATGTTGCAAAATACAGACCCTACAAAAATTGGATATTATACGTTTTATTCATTATCAGAGCACAATTCAATAACATTACCAGACAATGGCACTTTTTTAGTATGCATCACTTCATTTCACGCTACTGCTTTAACTGTTAGGGCTGTTTTGACTCAGAATGGAATATTTGCTGGTGGAACAACATTTGTCTCAGATCAAGGTCCTTTACTTGTTTCTGGCTTTATAATTAGAATTGCAGAATAATAAATAACTTAATATAAACATGAAAAATTTAAAAAAAACAAATGGCAGTTTTAATATAACTATAAATGGTATGCCATATAATACATGCAATGGTAATAAATATTATAATGATACTTTAAATTTATACAATTCAAATCCAGAATTGTTTGATGAGGAACCGCAAACTATAGCAAAAGAGCTATCATATAAAGTTTTAAGATCTAATGAATATCCAAGTATAGAAGATCAACTTGATATGATATATTGGGATAAAAATAATGGAACTAATAATTGGTTAAATAAAATAACAGAGATTAAAAATAAATATCCAAAAAATAGCTAAATATTTTTTAATTATCATCTTTATTATTTTTTATATAATTATATATTTGTTCTGAAACGTTTTCAAAACTATATTTTTTAAAAACATCATTAGGCGGATTCATTTTTTTATCACCTTTTATTAATATATTTTTTATTTTATCCGCTATTTGTTGTGGTGTTAAATATTCATCAGGGACAAAGTTAAAATATTGTTTTATATCATCAGGAACAAAGTCCTCGTTTACTAAAATTTCTTTTTTTAATCCAAATAGTTCTGCTACGCATCCGCTACTTGCTGAAAAAGCTTTTGGCCTAAGTTGAATTCCAAGATCAACAGAATTCATGGCTTTAAGGAATTTTTTGTTATTATTGTTTGAATTTATTATTATTAAATTTGTTGTGTCTATATTATTATTTAACATCCATTCATCAATTGAAAAACCAGACATAACTAATTTAATTGGAAAGCCTTCATTATTTAAAATGTCAATTGCTTCAATAATTTCTTTTGACTGTTTTAAAGTAGATGGTCCACCAAAAGTTCCAACTATAAATTTAGTATTTTTTCTTTTTATATTTAATTTTCTAATATTACGTAATCGTTCATACGAATGATTAATTACTTTTATATTTATTTTTATATTTTCTCTTTCGATTTCTTTTAATATTCTATTTTTATTATGGTTTGTATAAACAATAAAATTTGTTATACCTGTTAGTTCAACTAATGGTTTTATAAAATAACAGTCATATGTTTTTGAGGCCTCGTAAAAATTATTATTAATTATTTTTCCATCCAAAATTGGATATTGTTTTATCATAAAATCTTTAAAATCATCTATATTATTGTTTAATTTTTTAAAAAATAAACTTATCAAAACTGGTTCCGGTAATAGTGCATATCTATTACTTTCTCCTTTTGTTTTTATTGCCTCATTCAATGAATTTATATGATGTTCACTATCAGCCAGAACAAAAATTTTTGCGATATTATTTATAGAATTTCTATTTTTATCATAGTTAATATATGGAATAATATTGCTAGTTCTATTTTTCCTTATAGAATTTAAATTCTTAAAATCTTGCATGTTATCACAATCTATAAAAATATCATAACTATCAGGCAGTGATGAAAATAGCTTAGTTTGATACTCTGCAACAGCTCCGCATCCAGATAAAAATACAGCGATTCTGTTTTTAAAATTAAAGCATCTTTTTTTAAATATTTTATTTCCTTTATTTTCTACTGCCCTATAATCAACTTTTTTATATTGCTTTTCTATTGTATATATTTTAGCACCGAATAGATAAATTATTTTTTTATCTTCAATAAAAAGAGGAAATTTATCTATTTTAAGCACTTTAATACCACAAAAATAGAACTCTTTTAAATTGTGATTATTTTTTATTTTATTTTTTATTTTTAGAACACATATATTAAAAATAAAATATCTTTCTTTTTCTTTATCTAATACTTTTTTAAATATTTTCATCATCTTTTAATATTGGTAATAGATTTTTTTCCCATTCTTTTTTAATATTTTCATTTCTAAAGCTTTCAACAATTTTTATTTGTTTTTCCTTTATCTCCTTAATGAAGCTTTCATCGTTATTTAAAATTCTTTCAAGTTTTTCTCTTGCTTCCTTATAGGTATGACACATTCCAGGTTGATCTTTTCCGCCTAAATATTCCATTAAACCGCCATCTAAGAATATAACTGGCATTCCGGTAATTATGGCTTCTAATTGATTAGCTCTTACGTGTCTTGGTTGTCTAGAATCAAAAAACATGCATTTGTAATTTTGTAAAGCTTTAGTATAATCTTTATCTTCTAAAAAACCTACGATATTTTTATTTAAATTATCGCCAACATCTCTACCAAAAAGATTATATGGTAAATCTGCTAAATTTCTTGAAAAATTTTCAAAAGCTTTTATTTGTGCGGGATCATATTTCATATATGGACAAACATACATAATTTTATTTATAGAGCCAACCCATGTATTTTCAATATCCCATGTGCTTTGTGCTAGAGGCATTGGCAAATATATGCCTCTTTTTTTGAAAAATGGCACTTCATTTTCTATTATTGGTTTATAGGCGTAGCCCAAAAATACTCTATTTTTTATCTTTTTTAACAAATATATGGACTTTATATATTGCTTATCTTTTTTAAAGAATTTTTTTAATTTAAATTTAATATCATCTAATTTATTAAAAAATATTAATTTACTTCCATCAACACTTAATTCTCTATTTGTAATGTCATCAAAATAATTGTCATTATTTAATAGACCAAAGGCTCTTAAAATTATTTTTCCTTTAAAGTATTGCATCAGATAAAAATGTCCAGGATATGTCATTACAGTAATTACTGTTGCAAAATATTTATTAAGAATGTCTATAATATTTTGATTTGGAACATCATTATAAAAATCAAAATTATTTAAAATATTTAGATCTTCTTTTGGAATTGTAAGATTTTTATCATATTCGTATGTTGTATAAAAGAAATTATTTTTTGATGTTTTTGGTATAAAAACTTCAAATCCGAGTGATTCTATTATTTTAGGTTCTATCCCATATAATATAACATGATTACATAACCATAAGATTCTTTTATGTCTATTTTGCATATTATTCCTATTATTTTTTTTAATATTTTTCAACTATTTTTGCCGGGCATCCAATATATATGCCTGGCTTTGTTATATTTTTTACAACTATACTACCAATTCCAATAATACTATTATCTGTTATTGTCAAGTTTTCTTTAACTGCTGCACTTGCACCAACCCATACCATATTTCCAATATTTACTTTACCGCACAAAGTAGCATTAGGAGCTACAGTGCTTCCATATCCTATAGTGCATTCGTGATCTATTGATGCATTTGTATTTATGACGGAAAATTTTTCTATTTTACATAATGGTCCAATATAGGCCCTGTGTCCAATAAAAATTCCAGCATCACTGCTAATTGACGAGTCTTTGCCAATATAAGAATCTTTTGCAATTATGTTTACTAAGTTATATTTATATTTATTTAATAATTGAACTCTTTTGATATTATCGCCAATAGCAACAAAGACTTTTTCATTTGTTATATTATAACTTTCTAATACAGGAAAGTTATATATTGTCTCACCTTCTCTAGCATTGCTGTCAATAAAAGTAATATTAGCGTCCGGTTCATTAAATAGCAGCACATCAGCTACACTTCTTGCATGGCCACCACATCCAAATATAATATATTTGTTCATATTAATTAATTTATGTAATTTAATAATAGTGCGTATATAAATTTACAAAATATCTTTATTATATAAAACAATATATAAAAAGGACTCCTTATAAATTTTACTAAATTTTCTATTGGTTTATAAAATTGTTTAGAATATTTATCTAACTTTTTTAAATCAGGTTGTAAATTTGTTTTTAAATATTCTGATAAAACAATATAATTCGGATTGCAATATTTTTTATACCATTTTATATATGTTTCAAAGCATCTAAAGTCATTTAATGCTATTAAATTTTCTTTTTTAATTCCTTTTATTTGATATTGTCTGTTATCAAGAACAATAAAATTTGTAGCTATAAATTTTCGTCCGAGTTCTATATTATTATTTTCTATATCAGTCCAATCTCTTACAATATTAAAGATATCTTTCTTTTTTTTGCTTAATGCATTATATATTATATATTCTTCTGGAGCGTATCTGCTTGAACATCCGCCATGATAATGATATAAATCTATATTTACAGGTTTATTATTTTCAAAATAAACAGCCTCTGTATCATTTTGAAGCGGTATATCAAATAATGTTATCAAATCTTTTGTTAAGCCAAAAAAAGAAAAATCACAAACAAAAAACGGTATTGGATCATATATTTCTGGCATCATTAAAAAGCATAGAACTTTTCTTTTAAATATTCTTATACTACTATCGTCAGAAGTTTTTTGAAATTTATTGAAGTAGCTTTTAAAATCATTTCCAAAAATTTGGAAATCTGTTCTCAATTTCATTGCGTATTTTGTTTGAACAGCTTTTAAACCGTTTATTGTTGAAACAATCTGCCTATTTATATTGCTTGGTGTTTTTTTAACTGGATTTTTATATACATCTTCTCTATATCCAGATGGTCCTGGATCTTTATTTAAAATTAATTTATCATAGTCCAGTCCTTTAACATTGCTGCCCTCCCATGTTGATAATATAATGGTAGCCCCAGGTAAATATTTTCTTATACTAGATAGACAAACTTCTATTTCTCCATCTCTTACCTGTCCCTGAACAACTACGCTTATATTTTTATTACTTATAGTCATATATTGCCTTTATAAATTTAAAAAATAATTTTAATAAATAAAAAAATATTAGAAAAATGCTTCCGATAAAATTAAATAAATTTTTTATAGGTTGAAAAAACTGTTTCAAATATTTATTAAGCTTTTCAATATTTTTTTGACCAACTGCTTCAATATGATTACTATATTTAAGTGGAATAGTATATTTTTTATCACAGTATTTCTTATATATTTTTTGCCATTTATAATAAAATTTAAAAGTTTTTACAATAAGCAAATTTTCTTTTAATGGCTCAACATTAAGTAATTCTGTTTCTAATGCTACAAAGTTATTAGCTATTAATTTCTCACTTAGAATTCTGTTTTCATCTGTTGCATCAGTATAGTCTCTAAAAATATCAAATATATTTGGTATATTTTTTGAAACACAATTTACAAATATATATGGTTCTGCAAAATATCTATGCGGAAGACCTATATCTATTAAAATTCCATTTTCTTTATTAACAAAATCATGTTTAAAATAATAGTTTATACAATCATCATCCATTAATTTTATATCCCATAATTTTATCATATCATCCGTTGTTCCGAATGAAAAAAGGTCATTAATCCAAAATGGTATATTGCCTATTTCGGTTGTATAACCCATAATTAAAATTCTTTTATCAAAAAGTAAAAGTTGTGGGTCTTTTATTCTTTTTTTAAATTTATTAAAATATTTTAAAAAACCAGTTCCGGTTAAAACAAAATCGCTTCTCAATTTCATTGCATATTTTGTTTTGACAGCTTTTAATCCATTTATAGTTGAAACTATTTGTCTATTTGTATTATCCGGTATCTTTTTATCCATTTTTATGTCAAAACGGACTCTATAACCAGACATTCCGGGATCTTCATTAAGAATAAGCCTATTAAATCGCACCCCCCCCCTCGACATTTCTTCAACCTTGTCTTCTTCACTTTTCCAAGTTGACAAAATAACTTCAGACTTTGGCAAATGTTTTGCTATACTTTCAAGACATAATTTTGTAAACTGTGGATGTATTGCTCCTTGAACAACTATTGTAATATCTTCTGTATTTATTTTTTTACTCATTATTTGGTATGCCTATTAAAGTTGTTTCTAACTCAAACCCAGTTATAAAATTTAAATTTCTTATAATAAATTTGTAATTAAGATTTAGATCTTCAATAAAAGGTTTTAACTCAAAAAATTGTGTCGGTGTGTGATATATTGTAATTGTCATTAATGGTCTAAATTTTTTGATGGTTTTTATTGCGCCATGTATTGCGTCAACCTCAGCACCTTCTATATCCATTTTAATTAATCCAACATTACAATTATTTTTTTCAACAAAATCATCAATTGTTGTTAAATTTATTTCAACATCTCCAGCAGTTCCAAGATTTCCAGAATTATTGTCATCTCTTATTTTTATTTTTGAAATCTTATTTGATACTCCACAATTAACAAATTTAAACCTGCTGGCATCTAAATTGTTTAATTCTATATTTGAATAATATATTTTTTCAATTGAAGGCAACATTTCCATAGCAAAAATTCTATTCGGTTTATAATTTGCTAAAACTATGCTGCTATCGCCAAAAGATGCACCAATATCTAGAAAATCTTTTCCCTCTATGTATTTTAAAGTTTTATCATCTAGAAATTTAAGTCCATGATGATAAAAAAATACCTCTGGAATTCTTGTCTTTTCATCAGGGAAATTGCCCTTATATTTATTTTGTAAATATAATAAATTGTCTAAATATCTTCCTCTTTCTTCAATTTCTTCCTGCGTATATAAAATATCTCTACTATCAGCTCTAAATCTGCAAACACGGCTGTCTTCTGTATATGGTGGAAAATTTAAAAATCCGTTAATTTTATTATCAATAACATTTATTGATTTTTCATCTAAATTACGTTTTAGTTTTTCAATTAACAACGGCATATTATTCTTTATAAAATATTCCTTAAAGCCATATCCAAAACATTTATTTACATGAGTTGTAATAACTATTTTATCAAAAATTTTTTCAATAGTTTTATTAGCATTATTGCTTATGCTAAGATTTTTTACATCATTTAATTCATTTAAAATATCTTGTAAAAGTTCTTCATTTTTACAAACCTTCTTGTAGGTTTTGCTAAATTTCATTAAAAAATTATGTCTAAATCCCATAAAATACCTTTATTTATTAAAAAATTCCTTTGCTTCCTCCGGTCTGTCCGTGCATAACATCAAATTATTTTCTTTAAAAAGTTCGCTTTGTTTTATCATATTCCATTGCCAATCTGTGTTTCTTTTATGCAAATCACTTGAAACTAAACATACCTTTCTAATTTTTAATAAATTTTTTACATAATCAGGACCATACCATTCTCCATTAAAAATATCTAACCAAACACCGTTTACTTTATCAAATAATGGTCCATATTGATTTATATCTGAAATGCCGGTAAAAGCATTTAATCCTTTTTTAACTTGGACAACTAAATCTGGAATTGACATGTCAAATGTAAAATAATTAGTGTGATTATATTTTTCTAATAATCTTTTAATTTCATCTGACTGTCCATCGGCCTTAATATTTAAAGCTAATGGCAAATTTCTTCCATTCATTATTTGCAAAACTTCTTCAAAAGTTATCTCATCACCTTTAGGCATATCGTGGGAAATAACGATTTTTCCACAAATATCTCTTAAATCTGTTTCCGTTCCAAAACCTAAATCAAAACTTCTTTCAAAAGCTATTTTTTGATTTTTTTCATTTATCTCTTTCCAATAACCTCTGTGCGATAGAACTTGCATTATTTCTCCATTACTAAGTATTTATCATTATTTGCACCAGGAATTTTAACCACAACATTTTTAGTGCCATCTTCTAAACACTCAAAATCGGTTATTTCATTTGGTTCCATTACTATGATATCACCGGCCTTATATTCAATGCCATTCATCCTTACCTTCCCGCTAATAATGACTGTAAATTCTGTAGCTATCTTGTGATAATGTTTGCCCTCATAATCTCCTTTTTTATATTCTTTAACTGCAACTTCACAATCGTTAGTTTTTAAAAGCGATGGTTCAAAATTTCCTATAAACCATCCTTTTACCATATTCTTTAGATTATCTATTTTCATTATTTTATTTATTCAATTTTTTTAATAATTCTAGGTATTTATTAAGATCTTCCGGTGTTCCAATTCCATGCATTTCTTCAAATTTTATGTCATATATGCCAATTTTTTTACCATTTTCAATTAGATAGTTATAGGTTGGACATGTATAAAACTCATTGTTTACTCTTTCGTTTTCTGCTATCATATCTATTGATGAATCTATAAAATCTTTGCCTTTTTGCCACATATAAATGCCAACTGTTGCTCTATTTGAAATAAGTTGTTTTTCTTTTACCTCTATTACGAAGCCTCTTTCATCAACTTTTGCAAATGACCATTTAGGATTTCTTTCTTCATCTAAAAATGTCATAATGGATCCGTCTAAATGTCTTTGAAGACAGTCATTTACAAAATCCTCAAATTTAATATCTATTATTTGATCGCTGTTAGCAATAACCATTGGTATATTGTTATTTATCAATTTTCTAGCATGCAATACCGTGCAAACAGTTCCTTCCGTAAGTTTATCAATGGTTATAAATTCTACATTGTATTTTTTCTTTATAGCACTTGCTAAATCTAGTCTTGATTCTAAATGTTCTTTTCTAGCAATTAATATATATCTTGCATTTGGATATTGAAGATTATCTAAAACTCTTTCTATCATTGTCTTTCCATCTACATCTATAAATGGTTTTGGATCTTTATAGCCGGCTTTTACAAATCTGCTACCAGCTCCCGCCATTGGAATTACAATATTAATTGATAAATCACCGTTTATTTGATTAATCTTATTCATTATATTTGTAAAATTTACGTCCAATACACTATCAACTTTTAAAACATTTGCTCCGCTTGCTCTGGCAGCTTTTAAACCATTAAAATTATCTTCAATTATTAAAACTTCTTCAGGTTGTAAATTAAGCTTTTCTATGGCTAGCAAATATATGTCTGGATGCGGTTTTTTGTTTTTGACGTCCTGGTTTGATAATGTAAAATCCATATATTCAGTTAATTTAGCTTTTTCTATAAATTTATCTACTGTGTTTCTTATTGAATTTGAGCAAACGACTAATTGTAGGCCAAGATTTTTTAATTTTTTCATTAATTCTATATGTATATTAAATGGTTCAATTTTATCTTGACCAATTTTTAATGTATATTCTTGTTTTAGTGAACTTATTTTTTCAAAATCTGATTTCTTTATATGTCCCAATTTTTCTAACTTTTCTAACTTTTGAAGCGTTGACAATCCATCATAATAGGCTAAATGATCTTCTCTTGAAATAGGAGAAAAACCGCATTCTTTTAATGCCATATTTAAAGCATCATAATGCCAATCTTTTGCATCAATTAAAACACCATCCATATCAAATAGAACCGCTTTTATCTTATTAGCCATTATTTTTCTCCATAAAATTCTTTTACCGTTTTACAAATAAATTTTATATCCTCCTCATTTAATGCGGGATAACTAGGTAAATTCATACCTCTTAAGGCAATGTCTTCTGCTACTTTATGCTTTTCATATCTACTAGAATAAATAGGCATTGTATGAATTGGGTAAAAAGTTGGTCTAGTCTCAATTCCGTTTTCTTTTAAATATTCTCTCAAATCATCTCTAACTTTTGAATTTTCGCACAAAATAGAACACATCCAATAGGTATGTTTTACATCGCCAACCTGCTTATGAAATACAATAGGCAAACCTTTTAAATTTTCCTGATACCATTTTGCAACATTTTGTTTCATATCAATAAACTTTTCAACCTGCTCTAATTGTGCTAAGCCAATAGCAGCTTGAATATTTGTCATTCTATAATTGAAACCAACGGCATCATGCCAATATTCTCTGTATTTTGCAAGACCTTGTCCTTTTAAATGTCTAGCCCTTTCGGCCAATACTTCATCATTGGTTAAAACCATGCCGCCTTCACCACAGGTTATAGTTTTATTGCCAAAAAACGAAAATGTATTAATATCTCCGAAACTTCCAACTTTTTTGCCCTTATATTCACTTCCAATAGCTTCTGCACAATCTTCAATTACAAATATATTGTGTTTTCTAGCTATTTCCATAATTCTGTCCATATCGCAAGGATGACCATATAAATGGACTACAATAATAGCTTTTGTTCTGTCCGTAATTTTTCTTTCTATGTCATCCGGATCCATTTGCCACGTGGATTCTAAACTGTCAACAAATATTGGTTTTGCACCAACATATAATATAGGGTTTGCTGAAGCAATATAGGTAAATGTAGGAACTATTACTTCATCGCCTCTCGTAATTCCTAAAGCAACTAAAGCTAAATGTATAGCAACAGTTCCATTACAAACAGCAACAGCATGATTTACACCAATATATTCAGCAAACTTATTTTCAAATTCAGAAATAAATTTTCCTTTTGAAGAAATCCAAGTTGTATCTATGCATTCATTTACATATTTCTTTTCATTTCCTGTTAAGCTTGGTTGATATACTGGATATTTTAACATTTTGCTATAACCTATTATTTTTTCATCATTTCAAGATCTGATTTAAACATCATATTAGCTAGTTCTTCTAGTTGAACTTTTGGCTTCCAACCCAATATTTTTTCAGCCTTTTCAGGGTTGCCAATTAATAGGTCAACTTCGCAAGGTCTATAAAATTTTGGATTAACTTTTACAATTGTCTTTCCAGATTTTTTATCAATACCAATAGTGTTTTCATTTTCACCTTGCCATTCTATATCATAACCTGCTAATTTGCTAACTAACTCAACAAAATATTTAATTGTAAAGGTTTTTCCCGTAGCTAAAACATAATCATCTGGCGTTTCATGCTGCATCATTAAATACATACCCTCAACATAATCTCCTGCAAAACCCCAATCTCTTTTGCTGTCTAAATTCCCCAATTCTAAAACCTCTTGATTGCCAAGTTTTATATTAGCAAAAGCCATTGTAATTTTTCTTGTAACAAATTCTGGACCTCTTAATGGAGATTCGTGATTAAATAAAATACCATTGCAGCCGAAAAAACCATAACTTTCTCTATAATTTTTATTAATCCAATGGGCATATAATTTTGCAACACCATATGGACTTCTAGGATAAAATGGGGTTTTTTCTGTTTGTGGAACTTCCTGAACTTTTCCGAACATTTCACTTGTTGAAGCTTGATAAAATTTAATTTTTGGATTTATTTGTCTTATCGCTTCAAGCATATATGTAACAGCCAAGCCATCAACTAGACCTGTATAAATTGGCTGTTCAAATGATACGCCAACAAAAGATTGTGCCGCTAAATTATAGACTTCATCAGGTTGGATTCTTTCAATTGTTCTTTGAATATTTGTTTGTTCTAATAACTCAAAATCTATAATTTCAACATCGTTTTCTATTCCTAAATATTTATGTCTCCAATTATTGCCTGAAGCATTTCTTCTTGCTGCACCATAAACTTTATATCCTTTTTCTAATAATAGTTTTGATAAGTAGGATCCATCTTGACCCATAACTCCTGTAATTAACGCTTTTTTCATATTATATATTTTCATTTAATTTGTTATTATTTTATATATTCTTTAATAATATTGTCAACTGTTTTTTTCCAACTGAAATTTTTAGACTGCTTTAAACCGTCTTCTATTAATTTATTTCTTATATCATTATTAAAATAAATTTCGTGTATAGCTTTTTCTAGTTCTTCCATATTTGTTGGATTTATACCAATTGCAGCGTCTCCATATACTTCCGGCAATGAAGTTGTGTTTGAAGAAATAACCGGAATGCCACACTGCATTGCTTCAAGAACCGGTAAGCCAAAACCTTCTGCAAAACTTGGAAATACAAACATAAATGCAGAGTTGTATATCATATTTATATCTTTGTCGTCAACAAAGCCTGTCAAGATAATTTTATCTTTATGTTTTTCCGCATTTGAAATACTGTTAAACATTTCATCCATAAGCCAACCTTTTGGACCAGCTAATACCAAATTTAAATTTTTTACATCGGAATTTTTTTCAAGAAAATTAACAAAACCTTCAATCAAAAATGCTAAATTTTTTCTTTTATTTAAAGAGCATAAACTAAGAATATATTTATCATTTGTTGGTATATTGTATTTTGTTAAAATTTCGTTTTTTTCCTTTAGATTTATATCGTTAATTTTATAATATCTATTAGAATCTGCTGCTAATAAATTAACAATTACATTTTCCTTTTTAAATTTAGGAAATAATTCTAATAACTCTTTTTTTGTATATGCAGAATCTGTAAAAATAATTGTATCTACATCTATTTTGTCAATTTTATTTCTAAAAGAATCTTTTTCGTATGTAAAAAATTCCGGATTTGTTATCGGCAAAATATCATGAACAATAATAAATTTTTTTGCATTGCTATATTCTTCAATTTTCTCTGGTATATCATCATAAAAAGATTGATATATATCTATATTTTTAAATAACTTTTTTGATTTAAACTTTGGAATAAGCAATTTTACAAACTTTAAAGACAAAATTCCAAAAACTAAAGTGCTGTTTAAAAATAAATTTTTGCTAGATTTCTTTTTTCTTCTTAAAATACCTATTTTATTTTTAAAAAAGTTATTAATCATTTCAGTCTTTGAGAACATCTCAAAATATTTAACGTCTTTAAACTCTGGTAATTTGTTGTTTATAACTTCATAAAAAGTTTTTCTACTATAATAGGAAAATGCAAAAAAATTAAATTCATTCTTATGGTTTTTAAGCAATTCTTTTATTATATTGTATTGAGTATAATAAATACCTGTCTTCAGGCTATTATCATACTCAGCTCTTATTATTGAGTTAAAATCTAAAATAACATTCTTCATTACAATACATCCTCAAAGTGATTTTCTTTAATTTTTTCAATTATTTTTTTGACATTTTGTGATTTATCTTTCTTCATAATTAAAATTGTATCTTTTTCCTCAATAATAACTAGATCGTCAACATCAGAACAGCAAATTAATTTTTTAGAAGATCTTATAAGACAATTTTCGGTGTTATTTAAAATAGCATGACCAGAAACTATATTATTATCACCTGTCTTATTTGCATTTATATCATAAAGAGACTTAAAGCTGCCTAAATCACTCCATACTATATTCATTGAAACGACAACCAATTCATTAGAAGTCAAATTTTCAATGATTGCATAATCTATGGATATTTCCTCCGACTGTTCAAATAATTCTTTGTTTAAGTATAGTTTGTTATCTTTAATTTCGGAGTTTGAAATCGTGTTTTCTATATTTTCATACAGCTTATTTTGAAATTTTTTGAAAAGATTTCTCATGGTTGATACTTTGCACATAAAAATGCCGGCATTCCATAAATAATTGCCTGCATTTAAAAACTCAATTGCTTTTTCAAGCTGAGGTTTTTCAACAAAGCGATCTACAGAATAACTGTCATCTTTTATTTTTTTATCTAATTTAATGTATCCATATCCAACTTCTGGATATAATGGTTTAATGCCGAAGCATATAATTTTATCATCTCTAGCAATAGCCTCGCCTTCTTCTAAATATGATTGAAAATTATGAACGTCATTTATATAGGCGTCTGAAGCTATAAAAACAACAATTTCATCATCTCTTCCCTGCCTATGCAAATATTCTATAACAGCAGCAATTGCAGGTGCTGTATTTTTAGCTTTTGGTTCTAAAACAACAGTAGATTTTGATATTCTATTCTTTTTTAATTCTTTATCAATCAATGTTTCATGATTTATATTGCCTAATATAATCGGCCTAGAAAAAACCTTTTTATCCTTAAATCTTTTTATAGTTTGTGTAAACATTGTTTCACCATCTATAAACTCAATAAATTGTTTAGGTTTTGCTTTTCTAGACATTGGCCAAAGCCTTGTCCCATTGCCACCGGACAATATTATAGGAGTAATCATATTAATAAATATATGTTATTTTTCTGTCTGTAAAATATAAATATTTTTTATAAAAAACAAGTCATTTTTGTCATACTAAAAAAATAGTAATCAAAATTTTATCATTTTATAAAAAGTAGCCCTGCAAACTCCAAGTTGCTTTGTTATAGTATTAATATCTATATCTTTATTTTTATAAAGTGATTTAGCCATTTTTATTTTTTCTTCACTCATTACAGTAGGTCTTCCGCCATTCTTACCTCTAGCCCTTGCAGACTCAAGACCTGCTTTTGTTCTTTCTCTTATTATGTTTCTCTCAAACTCAGCAAATGCACCAGATATGTGAAACATAAGCTTGCCTGTTGGAGTAGAAGTATCCAAATTTTCAGTAATAGATTTAAAATTAACTTTTTTATCTTGAAAAATATTAATAAGATTAATTAAATCTTTCAGACTTCTGCCTAATCTATCCAGCCTATAAACAACTACCGTATCCCCTTCTCTAATATATTCCAACATTTCATTTAATTGTTTTCTTTCTGCTTTACTTCCACTTATTATATCAGAATATATTTTTTCACAACCGTATTGCTTCAGTTTATCTATTTGACTGTCCAATGATTGATCATTTGTTGAAACTCTACTATAACCGATTAACATATTATCCCTTTACTAATTTAAATTTGTTGTAATATTGCTATAATTTTCATTTTTGTTATACCAAGCACCTTTTGTTGTGCCATGCTTTATAATATAACCCTTATCTGCCAACATTTTAACAGATTTTTTTGCTGTGTTTATATTAATGCCCAATTTTTTTACAACATCATTTATTGTAATATTATTTTGAATTTCAAACAGTTGTAAAATATTGTTTGCAGTTTCTGGCAAAACTATCTCATTTTCTTTCGGCAATTTATTTTGTAAATTTCTTTTTTGTTGTAAAAGCGTTTTTAAAAAGAATATTAGCCAAGGTTTATAATTTACATTAGCTGTTTTTAATGTTTTTTGCGTCTCTCTTAATGTTCTATAATATTCGCCTTTATTTAGCTCAATGATTGATTCAAGAGAACTATATGGCATATATGTATAACCACTTTTTAACAATAAAAGATTGGTTAAAATTCTTGATATTCTGCCGTTTCCATCTTGAAATGGGTGAATGGCTAAAAACTCAACAATAAATATGCCTATAACAATAATTGGATGTATTATCTTTTCTTTCAAAGAGTTTCTGGTCCAAGAGACAAGTTCCTCCATTTTAAATGGAGTTTCAAACGGAGTTGCTGTTTCAAATACTATCCCAACTTCTTTATTATTTTCATCAAAAGCCATAACACTATTTGATAGCTTTTTATAATCACCCCTATGTCTCTCGTCCTTAGTTGTATGTTGCAATAGTATTTTGTGTATTTGTTTAATATAGTTTTCAGTTATTGGAATATCATTATAATTATCAAAAATAAAATTCATTACATCAGCATACCCAATAACTTCCTGTTCATCTCTTGTGTAAAAAGAATTTTTATTCAATTGAGACAACACTTTATCAATTTCTCTATCAGTTAATTTATTCCCCTCTATACGATTTGAAGAACCTATACTTTCTATTGTAGTAATTTTTTTAAGTGGCTTTAATCTGTTGGCAGCTATTTTATCAATAGTATTCCAAGCACCTTTAAAATTATCAATTTCAGCTATTATTGATAACATATCAATAGTTATCTCAATATCATTTATATTAATCATATTTAATATTTTTATATTACCTAATTATTACCTAATATTATCCAATAATTTTAAAAAATCAAGAATCTTTACCCGATTACTATCCAATAATAGCCAATATAAGAAAAACTAAATCCGTATTTTTCATAGTCAATATAATTATTTTTTAGAATTTTCAATTTCTATTTTAGCCCTAAAAATTCCAAGATTAATCTCAAGAGTAGTTTTGACTTTTTTATCATTATCCGGTGTTATATTTTGTAGTAAAAGTTGACTTAGTCTATTTCCGGCCTCATTTAAATAAATGCCCATATTGTCTTCCGTTTTACTATCCGCTGCTTTATCTAGATTATAAGCAACTTCTCTTAACTCAGTAAAAGCGTCTATAATTTGTATAGTCATTTTAGTCGCAATTTCCCCTTTTAGTATGGTGGCAAGCATATACAAGCCCTGTTCTGTGAAAGCCTTTATACTTGCCGTTGAATGTTTTAAACTATTAAACCGATCAAAATTTTTGATCAGTTCATTTTTTATTGACTTATCAAGTTCTATAATATATCTATCTGGGAATTTTTCTGGATTATTCTTAATCGCTTGATTAATTTCTCTAGTTTCAACTCCATATATTTCCGCAACATCTCTATCAATTATAACTAATTTATCTTTTACTTTTATAATTTTATCCTTTATAAATTGATTGGTTAAAGTGGTCGTATTGTCCGCTTCTGTTAGTTTAACAATTTTATTTGTTTCAACTTCCTTAATTATTTCCCTCTTATTCATTATATAAATCATAAATACTTTGTTATATGAAAAAAGAGTAAGAAATTATTTTAATATTTAACAAAAAGTTTAAAAAATATAAAATATAAGTATTTTATAAACTTTATTTTATAGATAAGTTTATAAACTAATTTTATAAACAAAATAATGGATTTTTAAAATTTTGTTTTTAGTTTAAAAAACGTCCGTTTTTTATATTCAATATTTAGCTTTTATAGTTTAATAATTTAATACTTTTATAGTATTATAATATAAAATTATAATAATTTTATTATTAATTGATTAAAACTAAGAGAAATAATTAGAAATATTTAAGTTTTCTTATTTTTTAATTGCCAACTCTTTATTTTGAAAAAGCTATTCAAATTTTTTAAAAGAACTATGAACGTAAACCTATAGTTTTTATTTTTAACTTGCTAAATTTATGTTATTTATAATTCTTTATAGAAATCTCATTATATTAAAAATAAATTAATTATACATTACATTATAACCACCCCCACAACCCCCCTAAAAGGGGGTTTTCTCAATGCAACCATAATCCACTAGCTAGGCTAGTGGTTCACAAAAGCGAAGCTTTTGCAACACTACCAGCGGAGCTTATCATTTAATATTAATAAATTATGAACAGAACTATTGGGTTAATTTAATATATA